>DVKO01000093.1 GCA_018715985.1 Candidatus Enterenecus avicola | reverse complement strand
TCGCCCCTGAGAGGCGGGGCAAGTCTCGCTCACGCCGTCACACCTCCTCTCCCCACCAAACCCGCTTGCGCTGGGCTTTGGCGGGGGCCCCGTAGCGCCGGGCCACCTCCCTTTGCACAAGGGAGGCATTGCGTCCTGTCCCGAAAACAAAATGCAGGTCCTGAAACGGCGGAAACGCCCTCAGGACCTGCATTCTTCATGCTTCATTATTCATTCTTCATTGGACGCGTAGGTCTCCCGCAGCTTCTCGCTGGCCTGGGCCAGCTGCCGCTGCAGGCTGGCGGGGGAGAGCACCTCCACCCCGCCGCCAAAGGAGAGCAGATAGCTGGCCAGCCAGCCCCCGTCGGGGAACACGGTGGACACCAGCAGAAAGCCGTCGGGCTGGGGGGTGATGCAGTGGCGGTCAAACTCGTCGTACACCCGGTGGGCCAGACTGGGGGCGAAGCGCAGCTCCACCTCCACCCGAAACAGGGGCGGGATCTCCCCGGACAGCTCCGGGTCAGGGGGATTCATCAGCCGGTGGAAGGGCTGGTCGGTGATGGTCAGATCCAAAAGCCGGGTGAGCCGGAAGGTGCGGTAGCACTCCTGGTAGGGACAATAGGCCTGGAGATACCAGCCCTGGCCCTGAAACACCAGCCGCACCGGCTGTACCAGGTAGGTCATCTGCTCCCCGTTGGAGCCAGCATAGGTAAACTGCACCGCCCGGCGCTGCAAGATGGCCTCCCGCAGCAGCTTGAAATCCGCGGTGTCCCCGGCGGCAGTGCCCCAGTGGGTGAGGTAGACTTGCAGCCAGTCCTCCTCCGGCCGGTGGAAGAGGGCGGAGAGCTTGGCCAGAGTGGCCTCCCGCTGGGCATCCTCATCGTCGTCCAGAGCCGCCAGCAGCTGCTGTTGTTCCCCAGGAGTGAACAGGGTGGGATCGGGGGCACAGCCTGCCATGAGGGTGATGCCGCCGTTTTTTCCCGGGGCCGTGCACACCGGCACCCCCGCCGCTGACAGCGCGTCGATCTCCCGGTAGACGGTACTCACCGACACCTGGAGCAGCTGGGCCAGCTGAGGGGCGGTGATGCGGTCGTGTTCCAGCAGCAGGGAGAGTATTTGAATGAGTCGATTGGCAGACATCTTTGCACCTCCTAAGGATCCCCACGGAGGGGAGAAAAGGCCCCCTTGTGCAAAGGGGGCAGTCTGCCCATGGGCAGACTGGGGGATTGTTACCACCATGGATACCGTCAATCCCTCCGTCACCGCTTGACAGCGGCGCCACCTCCCCTTACACAAGGGAGGCATTTGACCTGGTGCGTAATAAGCAAACGTGGATGCAGCATGGGGCTACATCCACGTTTGAATGGTTCAAATTTAGGCCAGCTTACCCTTGGCCAGCTCAGTGAGCTGGGTGAAGGCAGCCTTGTCGTTGACAGCCAGCTCGGAGAGCATCTTGCGGTTGATCTCCACGCCGGCCAGCTTCAGGCCGTGCATAAAGGTGGAGTAGTTCATGCCGTTCATTTTGCAAGCGGCATTGATGCGGGCGATCCACAGCTGACGGAAGTCGCGCTTCTTCAGCTTGCGGCCGGTGTAGGCGTACTGCAGGGACTTCATCACCTGCTCGTTGGCCATCTTGAAGTGCTTGCTCTTGGCACCCCAGTAGCCCTTGGCCAGCTTCAGGATCTTATTTCTTCTCTTACGGGTCATCATTGCGCCCTTAACTCTTGCCATTGTCGTTCAGCCTCCTATATGTGAGTGTGTCAGGTGTAAATTATTTGTAGGGGATCAGGCGCTTGACGGCGGCCTCGTTGGTCACGTCGGCATAGGCACCCTTGCGGAGAGCTCTCTTCAGCTTGGTGGTCTTGCCGTGGCCGTTGAGCAGATGACGGCGCTTGGTGCAGGCACGCTTCACACGGCCGCTCTTGGTCAGCGAAAAGCGCTTCTTGGCGCCGCTGTGGGTCTTGATCTTAGGCATGATGGTTATCTCCTTTACTCTTTAGATGGTGGGCAGCGGAGTGCCCTGAGAACTTACTTGTTGGTTTTGCTGCTTTTGGCGGAGAGGAAAATGCTCATATGCCGACCCTCCAGCTTGGGCTCCTTGTCCAGGTTGGCCAGCTCGGCGCACTGCTGGGCAAAGTCCAGGAGAAGGTTCTTGCCAATGTCGGTGTGAGCCATCTCACGACCGCGGAACCGCACAGTGACCTTCACCCGGTTGCCGTCGGCCAGAAACTTCTGGGCGTTGCGCAGCTTGGTGTTGAAGTCGCCGATGTCGATGCCGGGAGACATACGCACTTCCTTGATCTCAACGACGTGCTGGTTCTTCTTGGCCTCCTTCTCCCGCTTGGCCTGCTCGAACTTGAACTTGCCATAGTCCATGAGCTTGCACACAGGGGGAACGGCGTTGGGAGAGATTTTGACCAGATCCAAGCCGGCCTCGTCGGCGTGGCGCTGGGCCTGGGCAGCGGACATCACACCCAGCTGGTCGCCGTCGGCGCCAATCAGGCGGACCTCACGGTCACGGATCTCCTCATTGATCTGATGGGTTGGGTTAGCTATGGCAAAGCACCTCCTGAGAAACAAAAAATGTGGGCGCAGCAACAGCACCCACATCCACAACAAAAACGACAATCCGGACGATTGCGTGTTTTTACCATGTTGACCTCTTTGCCCTGGGCTGGAGGTGAGGACGGCGGTGCCATTCCTACTTTCTTTTGCCCGAGTATTATATCAAGCGATACCGCTGGTGTCAAGAACTTTTTTGAAAATCATGGGGACAGATGGGTGGGAGGGGCTGCGGGGTGGTTTAGGTCAAAGAGATAGATGTCAAGCCGTCGCTCCATGGCATAGTTTAGGGTGTATTGGGTGCCGCCCCGGGTGCCGTTGAACACCGCCAGAATGGCGGAGGACTGGTCCACCATGTACCGGTCCCGGCGCAGCATACAGTACCGGTCATAGTGCTCCTGCACCAGGGTGGTCACGTCGCAGGCATCCACCAGCCGGTGCCAGCGCAGCCGGTCCGCCTCTCCCCACCGTGTGGCCTGACCCAGGCAGGGGAGCGCCGCCTCCAGCGTCACATCACCATGGACCTGGCGCAGGGCCAGCACCTCCTGGGCAAAGTAGAAGTCTGCCCCCCGGGCCATGCCGCAGACAAAGCGGCGAAAGCCCCCCTGATAGAGCCGCTCCAGCTGCTCTGCCATATTTTGTTTCAGGGCTACACAATCCGGGTGGTCCTCCCGCTCCCCCCAGGGCAGCTTTTCCGGGCGGTGGCCGGTGAAACAGCAGGTGTGAAGTGGATCCATGGCTCGCTCCTCCAATCGGACGTTTGTTCTATTCTACCGGAACGGAGGGCATCCGTCAATGACCCGGAGAAAAAACAGCTTGCTTTTTTGTCAGGGCGTGCTATAATGGCGGGCAGAGACAAGTGAATACCATGTCTTCAGGGCGGGGTGAAATTCCCCACTGGCGGTACAGTCCGCGACCCACAGGGCGTTTGCTCTGTGGCTGACCCGGTGAAACTCCGGGACCAACGGTTACAGTCCGGATGGAAGAGGATGTGCAGGAACTCCAAGTGGGTTGTTGCGCCTGAACGGCATTGGCGTTTGGGCGTCTCAATATCATTTGGAGGTTTTTTGTTATGTGGAACAACTTGACGGCACTGTGGCAGACGGTGCAGGACAATGTGGGCTATGTGCTGGTGTGCCTGGGGGTATTTGTGGCCCTGTTTGTGGTGGCGGTGCTGGTGGAACGGGTGTGGCTCAAGCTGCCCCGGCAGCAAGGCGCCCGCCGGGCAGCCTATGTGGGCATCTTTGCAGCCATGGCTGCCGTTTTGATGTACTTTGAGCTGCCCCTGCCCTTTGCCCCCAGCTTCTACGAGATCGACCTGAGCGAGGTGCCGGTGCTCATCTGCTCCTTCTCCCTGGGCCCTGTGGCGGGGGTGGTGTGTGAGCTGGTGAAGGTCATCCTCAAGCTGCTGCTCAAGGGCACCTCCACCGCCTTCGTGGGCGACTTTGCCAACTTCGTGGTGGGCTGCTCCTTCATCCTCCCCGCCACCGCGATCTACCACCGCTTCAAGACCAAGAAGGGGGCCATGATCGGCATGGTCACCGGCACCGTGGTCATGAGCGTCTTCGGCAGCCTCTTCAACGCCGTCTATCTCCTCCCCGCCTTTGCCACCCTCTACGGCGTGCCCCTGGAGCAGCTGGTGGCCATGGGCACCGCCGTCAACGGCATGATCAACAGCGTGTCCACCCTGGTGCTCTTTGCCGTGGTGCCCTTCAACATCGTCAAAGGCGCCATCGTCTCCCTGCTCACCACCCTGCTCTACAAGCGGGTGGAGCGGCTGTTACGGATGCGGTAATGGGCAATTTGTCTGGGAATATGCCCAGATAGCCGGAGAAGTTCGGACACTCTCGGGGTCACCAACGCCACCTTCCTCATGGCCCTCCATGAGATGCCCATTATGGTGCCCATCGCCTTCGTGCTGGAGTTCTTTGTGGTGGAGCGCATGGCCAAGGCCCATTAAACCATCAGAAGATAACAAGAGAGGCGGGAACGGTTTTTGAACCGTTCCC
>DVKO01000092.1 GCA_018715985.1 Candidatus Enterenecus avicola | reverse complement strand
GTGGTGGAGGGCCGCCTTCAGATTCGTGATTGGACGGATCGGGACGGCGGCAAGCGCCGCTCTGCTGAGGTGGTTGCCGACAACGTGTATTTCGGCGACTCCAAGCGGGACGGCGAGAGCGGCGGCAGCTTCAGCCGTCCCGCCGCCCCCGCTCCCGTGGACTACGGGATCCCTGCCGGCGCCGACCAGTTTGCAGAACTGGCCGATGACGACGGCGACCTGCCCTTCTGATCGAGGGCCATCATATCGTAAGGAGGTCTGCCATTATGGCTATGGATAATGTGAAGCCCCGCGGCAACCGCAAGCGCCGCAAGGTCTGCGCCTTCTGCGTGGACAAGGTGGAGCACATCGACTACAAGGACGCTGCCAAGCTCAAGCGTTTCCTGTCCGAGCGCTCCAAGATCCTGCCCCGCCGCACCACCGGCACCTGCGCCATGCATCAGCGTCAGCTGACTGAGGCCATCAAGCGTGCCCGTCACGTGGCTCTGCTGCCCTACGTCACCGACTAAGAGCAACCTCAAAAGCCCTTCGCCACCGGTTGGCGAAGGGCTTTTTTGTGTCCAAGAGAAGGGGAAAGGGGTTAGCGCGGATGCTTCTTCCGGGCCAGGGCCAGGCCGGCCAGCAGGGAAGAGGCGGCCACCAGCACCATCACATACAGGAAGATGTGGGTGGTGTCGGCGGTGGGGGCTGGTCAATGGCATATCGCTCTCCTCCTGTTTGGATGTGGTACATCCTGTGGCGGCGGTGCATAGGGCGGCTGAGAGCAGCAGCGCAGCCAAAAATTGTTTGCTCACAGGGAAATCCTCCTTGTCGGATCTGTGGCGGCAAGGCGCCAACAAAAATTTTCTTCGCTAACTCACTAAATAGAACGGGACAAAAAGATACCCCCGACCTCTGAGGGGGCACATCCTGGATTGCCAAGTACGTTTGGACGTACAGCCCATAGGCGCTCATTATAGGGGAAGCAGCCAATTTTGTCAATCCGACACAGTTGTGTTGCTTTATTCCGTTTTATTCTGAATATTTCTAGTCCATATCTGTGAAATAGTGGAATTCTGGTGCAAAATAATTGAAAATATAGGTTGATCCCTTTTTTATTCATTAAATTTTGTTGCTTATCACGTTGCGCATAGTCCGCCTGCTTGAAACTGGGGCAAGGCGTTGACAGGGTGGAAGAAAGCCCCTACAATGGAGGGGATCACTGTGGCGCAGGTCCATATGGCCGCAACAGAGAGGAGAACGGGCGATGTATCGTGTTTTAATCGTGGAGGATGACCGGGGAATTGCCGGGGCGGTCCAGTCCCAGCTGGAGGCCTGGGGGCTGGAGGCCAGGTGTGTGGAGGATTTCCGAACTGTACTGGGGGAGTTTGCGCAATATCAGCCTCACCTGGTGCTGATGGATATTGGGCTTCCCTTTTTCAACGGCTTCCACTGGTGCAGCCAGATCCGCACCGTCTCCCAGGTGCCCATTGTCTTTCTCTCCTCCGCCTCGGACAACATGAACCTGGTGATGGCCATGAACCTGGGGGCGGACGACTTTATCGCCAAGCCCTTTGACCAGAGTGTGCTCATTGCCAAGGTACAGGCCATCCTGCGCAGGGCCTATGACTATGCGGGGGGAGTGCCGGTGCTGGAGCACCGGGGGGCCCTGCTCAACACCGGGGACGGCACTCTGACCTACCAGGGGGAGAACATCGACCTGACCAAGAATGAGTACCGCATTCTCCTGGCCCTCATGAGAAGCAAGGGCAGCGTGGTCAGCCGGGAGCGGCTGATGGAGCTTTTGTGGGAGGGGGACAGCTTTGTGGACGAAAATACCCTGACGGTCAACGTCAACCGGCTGCGCAAAAAGCTGGACCGGGCAGGGCTCACCTCCTTTATCACCACCAAATTTGGGGTGGGCTATCTCATTTCCTGAGGAGGACATACCATGCAATCGGTCAAACGCTATCTTTGGGACCGGAGAAGGGCCATTGGGGTCTTTGCCCTGTTCTCTCTGATTTTCCTGGGGGTGTTCGCCCTGTACCGCCTGCCCCTGGGGGCGGTGCTCTATCCTGCGGGGGTGTGCGGGGTGCTGGGATGTGTGCTTCTGGGGCTGGATCTTCGGCGAGCCAGGGAGCGGCACCGCCGCCTGGAGCAGCTCTCCCGGCTGCCTGGGGCGGTGATGGGGGAATTTCCCGCCCCCGCCCATCAGGATGACCGGGACTACCAGCACATCATCCGTCTGCTCTGCCAGGAGCAGGCTGTGCGGGCGGGGGAGATGGAGCGCCGCTACGGGGACATGGTGGACTACTATACCGTGTGGGCCCACCAGATCAAGACCCCCATCTCCTCCATGCGCCTGACCCTCCAGAGTCAGGACACCCCCACCGCCCGACAGCTGCTGGAGGAGCTGACACGCATTGAGCAGTATGTGGAGATGGTGCTGGCCTTTCTCCGTCTGGACGCGGACTCCACCGACTACCTGTTTCGGGAGTATGACCTGGACGGCATCCTCCGGGGGGCGGTGCGCAAGTTCTCCACCCAGTTCATTCGCCGCCGCATCACCCTGCACTATGCGCCTTTGTCTCTGCAGGTGCTCACCGACGAAAAGTGGCTGACGTTCGTGGTGGAACAGGTGCTGTCCAACGCCCTGAAGTATACCCCCGACGGGGGAGAGGTGTGGGTGGAACTGGAACGGCCGGCCACTCTGTGCATCCGGGACAACGGCATCGGCATCGCCCCCGAGGACCTGCCCCGCATCTTCCAAAAGGGGTACACCGGCTATAATGGCCGCATGGACAAGAAGGCCAGCGGACTGGGGCTGTACCTGTGCCGCCGCATCTGTGCCAATCTGGGCCACCGCATCTCCGCCCAGTCCGAGCTGGGGAAGGGCACCACCATCCGCATCTGTCTGAAGCGGGAGCAGCGGTGGGTGGAGTGATTTGTGACAAAAGTGTTAGAAATGGGCGGGGAAGTGTAAGGAGATGAAATGGAGGAGCGGGTTTCTCCAGGCTATAATAAGGATGTCAACCGCAAAGGAGGAATCGCTCGATGAGTATTTTGGAAGTACAGGGCCTGCAAAAGATCTACACCACCCGCTTCGGGGGCGCACAGGTGCAGGCGCTGAAGAATGTCACCTTCCATGTGGAGGAAGGGGAGTATGTGGCCATCATGGGGGAGTCCGGCTCGGGCAAGACCACCCTGCTGAACATTCTGGCGGCGCTGGATAAGCCCACCGGCGGCAGCGTGCAGCTGGACGGCCGGGAGCTGGGCAAGCTGCGGGAATCGGAGGTGGCGGCCTTCCGCCGAGATCACCTGGGGTTTGTGTTCCAGGACTTCAACCTGCTGGACACCTTTTCCCTGGAGGACAACATCTTTCTCCCTCTGGTCCTCTCCGGCAAGCAGCCCAGTGAGATGAAGCAGCGCCTGGTGCCCTTGGCGGCCCAGCTGGGCATCGCCCATCTGCTGAAAAAGTACCCCTACGAGGTGTCCGGGGGTCAGAAGCAGCGGGCGGCGGTGGCCCGGGCCCTCATCACCAACCCTCGGCTCATTCTGGCCGACGAGCCCACCGGTGCGTTGGACTCCAAGTCCACCGACGAGCTGCTGCGGCTGTTCGGGGACATCAACGCCCAGGGCCAGACCATTTTGATGGTCACCCACTCGGTGAAGGCGGCCAGCCACGCCGGTCGGGTGCTATTTATCAAGGATGGCCAGCTGTTCCACCAGATTTACCGGGGAGAGAGCACGGAGAACCAGTTCTATCAGAAGATTTCCGATGCCCTCACCCTGCTGACCACAGGTGGTGAGCGGGCATGAGACTGGGATTTTACCGCCGCCTGGCGTGGACGGGCATCCGTCAGAACAAAAAGCTGTACCTGCCCTACATCCTGGCCTGCATGGGGGTGGTGATGGTGTGCTACATCGTCTCCTTTTTGAGCCAGGCCCCGGTGCTCCATGAGATGCCCGGAGGGAGCAACGCTCAGGGCTTTTTGGGCATGGGCTTTGGCGTCATGTGCGTGTTCTCTGCCATCTTTCTCTTTTACACCAACTCCTTCCTCATCCGCAGACGGAAAAAGGAGTTCGGATTGTATAACATCCTGGGCATGGGCAAACGGCACCTGGCCCTGGTGCTGCTGTGGGAGACGGTGATGATCGTGGTCATCACCCTGACGGGTGGTCTGTTCTTCGGCGTGCTCTTCTCCAAGGCCGCCGAGCTGGCCCTCATCCGCATTCTGGGGGGCGCGGTCACCTATACCATGACGGTGGAGTTTGACGCCATGGTCCGGACAGTGGCGCTGTTTTTGGCGGTGTTCGGCCTCATTTTCCTCAACACCCTGCGTCAGATCCACCTGGCCAGCCCCATCGCTCTGCTGCGCAGTGAAAACGCCGGGGAGAAGCCGCCGAAAGCCAACTGGCTCATCGCCCTGCTGGGGCTGGTGGTGCTGGGGGGCGCCTACTACTGGGCGGTCACCGTGGCCGACCCCGTCACCGCCATGCTGGGCTTCTTCATCGCCGTGGCCATGGTGGTGGTGGGCACCTACCTGCTGTTTGTGGCGGGTTCTGTGGCTCTGTGCCGCCTGCTGCAAAAGAACAAGCGGTACTACTATAAGACCAACCACTTCGTCTCGGTGTCCTCTATGGTCTACCGCATGAAGCGCAACGGGGCGGGCCTGGCCTCCATCTGCATTTTGTGCACCATGGTGCTGGTGATGATCTCCTCCACCTCCTGCCTGTACATCGGCATTGAGGACAGTCTGCGCACTCGCTATCCCCGGCACATCAACCTGGACGCCGTGGTGGACCGTGTGAACACCTTGGACGGCTCCCACCAGGAGCAGGTGCGGGTGCTGGCTGAAGAGACGGCGGAGCAGTATGGCGCCACCCCCAGCAACATCCTGGACTACCGGGTGTGCGGCTTTGTGGGGGTGCGTCAGGAGGACCGGATGGTCATGGACGACGTGTTCCTCAGCTCCTACAACATGGAGACCATGGCCAATACCTGGCAGGTGTTTGTGGTGCCGCTGGAGGACTACAACAGCCTGATGGGGAAGCGGGAGACCCTGATGCCCGGTCAGGCGCTGATGTACACCACCAAGGGCAGCGACTACCCCTACGCCTCGGTGAAACTGGGGGAAGGGGTTACCCTGTCGGTGGCCAAACAGGTGGACAGCTTCGCGGACAACGGGGTGGACGCCATGCAGATCATTCCCTCCATGTATCTCTTTGTCCCCAACTTCCAGGAGACGGTGGAGGGGGTTCAGGCCCAGCTGGGTGAGCAGGGTGCCTCCAGCCTCCACTGGTACTACGGCTTTGATCTCAACTGTGACGATGGTACCCAGATCCAGATCGGCCAGCAGTTGTCCACCGCTCTGCGGGACATGGAGGGCGCCGGTGAGACGGACGGCTATTTCCACGTTCTGATGGAGGGAGCCGCCCAGGCGCGGGGGAGCACCTATGGCCTGTACGGCGGTATGTTCTTCCTGGGAATCCTCTTGGGCGTGGTGTTCATCCTGGCGGCGGTGCTCATCATCTACTACAAGCAGATCTGCGAGGGGTATGAGGATCAGTCCCGGTTTGACATCATGCAGAAGGTGGGCATGACCAAGGGAGAGATCCGCCGCAGCATCAATTCCCAGGTGCTCACTGTGTTTTTTGCCCCGCTGCTTTTGGCTGGGGTACACCTGGCCTTCGCCTTCCCCCTCATCCGCAAGCTTCTGCTGCTGTTTGGCCTGACCAACGTGGGGCTGTTTGCCGCGGTGACGGTGGTGTGCTTTGTGGCCTTCGCCCTCTTCTATGTGCTCATCTATCGCCTCACTTCCCGCTCCTACTTCCGCATTGTCAGCCAGATGGAGGAGTGAAAAGGAAAAACGGGGCCGGG
>DVKO01000091.1 GCA_018715985.1 Candidatus Enterenecus avicola | reverse complement strand
CTATACCCCCAAATGTTGTTCAGTTTTTGTGGTGTTCTCTTGCGGAACGAATGTGAGTATACCAAAGCCTGGCTGCTTTGTCAACAGTAAATTGCGAAAAATTAAAAAATTAATTTTTTTGTTTTGGCACTCAACGTATGGATGGACGGAGAAGGCCGATGATGATAATAGGCGAGATCTGACGGGGATGCGGCCCGGGGCATTCTAGCCCAACTGCGCCATACAGAACGACTGTGTGGGTATGTTTGGTGGGGGGAGACGGTACGGAATGTGACCGACTGACACACACCAAATAACAGGTGGCAATTTTGGGGGGAGAGGAAGAAAAATAAAAAAGAAGTTTTTTTGAAAAAATAGCTTGACTTTTCTCTGAGCCCCTGTTATACTAACACTCGTTCCGCAGGGGACACAACTGAATACGGGGGTATAGCTCAGCTGGGAGAGCGCTTGAATGGCATTCAAGAGGTCAGCGGTTCGATCCCGCTTATCTCCACCAAAAAGCCTGGAATCTTCGGATTCCAGGCTTTTTCGTCTATCGGTTCAAAATATAAATGCCCAGGTTGAGATACCCGGCGAAGGCGACCCACAAGAGGTAGGGCAGCATCAGGTAGGCGGCCCGGCGGTTCAGGGCGGAAAATTGCAGGGTGGTGAGCAGAATGAGGCACCACAGCAGGATGAGCCAGAAAAAGGACACCAGGTAGAGGCCGAGATTGAAAAAGAGAATGGACCAGAGGAAGTTGAATCCCAGCTGGATGCCATAGAAGATCAGGGCCCGCCGCACCGTTTTTTCAGGAGCCGGAGCGCGCAGGGCCAGGTAGGAGGTGATCCCCATCAGCACGAAGAGCACCGACCACACCACCGGGAACAGCCAGCCGGGCGGGGACAGGGGCGGCTGATTCAGGGCCTGGAACTCCTCCATGGCGCCTCTGGTGATCCAAGCAGACAGGCCGCCCACCGCCAAGGGAATCCCGATACATAAGAGTAGCTGACGCAGTTTGTGACTCATTCCCACCACCTCCGTTGGAGTAGTTTATGCGGTGTCAGCAATCTTTAGTCATGAAAAATCCCGTGTGCCACAAACCATGGCACACGGGATCATGTTTAAGCCTGAGAGGACTCCTGGTCCAGCCTGCGGTAATGCTCCGCCTGGGCAGAAGAGAGGGTCTTGATGCCGAAGAGAAAGAAGAGAATGTGGAACAGCCACACACAGGCCAGAATGATACGTCCCACCGGGACGGACCCCATCATAAAAAAGCCGATGGACATTACCAGGGTGACGGTGACCATAATGCGGATTTTAGCTCCCCAGGTCATGCCACGGCCTCGGACAAAGCTTTCCAGGTTGTTTTTATACAACTTGGTGGAGGTAAACCAGTTGTGCAGCCGGGGAGAGCTGCGGGCGAAGCAGTAGGCGGCCAGCATCAAAAAGGGAAAGGCAGGGAGGAGGGGGAGGACGGCTCCCACAGCCCCCAGCGCCAGCCCCAGGCAGCCGACGATCACATAAAGAACTCTTTTCATACCAGCATCATCTCCTGTTTTGTTGTCTTTTTTCCCGGGCGCTCTCCCACACATGGTGCAGAGCCATCAGGGGGTGATGGAGGAGCATCCGGGGCCCGGCGTAGCGCATGACCTGCCGAATCTGCTGGGCCATGTCCTTCCGGTAGCAGTGGACGGTACAGTTGGAACAAAAGGTTTTCTGCTCCATAAAGGGGCATTTTTCGCTGCGCTCCATGGCGTAGGCATTCAACGCCTGACATTGGGGGCACAGCTGTCCGGCGGGGGTGTGGTGGGTGCCGTGGCAGTAGATGGCGATCATCTGGCCCACCACCTCCTTCTCCCGTCGGCGTTTTTCCTCCACGCTGCGGCGCATCAGCTCACCCTCCCGTGCTCCACCGAGTGCACCACATCGGCGATGCCCATGGTGGAGCGGCGGTGGCTGACCAGGATCACGGTGCGCGCCTGCCGCTCCCGATGGAGGGAGCGGAGGATCTCTGCCTCGTTGAGACTGTCCAGGTTGCTGGTGGGCTCGTCCAACAGCAGGAAGGGGGCGTCGTGGAGAAAGGCTCGGGCCAGGCCCAGCCGCTGCCGCTCACCCCCGGAGAGGGTGTCCCCCAATTCGCCCACGGGGGTGTCATACCCCTGGGGCAGGGTGAGAATGAAGTCGTGGATGGAGGCTTTTTGACACGCTTGCTCCACCTCTTCCCGGGTGGCCTCAGGCCGGGCCAACAGCAGATTGTTTAAGATGGAGTCGTGGAAGAGATAGGTGTCCTGGGTCATGTACCCTTCCATGGTGCGCAGATCGGCGGTGTTGATGTCCCGCACATCCCGACGGGAGAGGGTGACATCCCCGCCTTGGCGGTCCCAGAATCGCATGAGCAGCTTGAGCAGGGTGGACTTGCCCGAGCCGCTGCGGCCCACGATGCCCACCACCTTGCCCTTGGGGAAGTCCAGGGTCAGGCCGTCCAGGATGGTCTCACCCCCATAGGAGAAGGTGAGGTTTTCACAGGCAGCCCCGTCAAAGTGGGTGACATCCCGGCCGGACACATCCTCCACCACCGGGGACTCGTCCAGAATGTCCAGCACCCGCCGGGCTGCGGCAAAGGTGCTCTGGAGGGTGGCGCCCAGATTGGCCAGGGCCACCACAGGGCCGAAGGAGGACATGAGGGTGATGAGGGGGATGAGAACCCCGCCGAAGTCCACCTGTCCCAGCTCCAGCAGCGCCAGGCTCAGAGCCAACAGGGCCAGATCATAGACCCAGATGACGGTGTGGGTAAGGGCGGTGTTGGTGCCGGTGATGCGGCTCATGTCCCGCTGGGCATGGCTCAGATCGGCAGTGCGCCCCTCCAGATCTGCCAGCCGCTGCTCCTGTCCGTGGTACTGGATGGTCTCGTCCAGCCCCCGCAGGCTGTCCAGCACAAAGGCGGAGAGCTGCCCCGCCTTTTGGCGCATTCGGTTTCCCGTGTCTCCCGAGCGGCGGGAGGCCAGAATGGGGAGGAGAATCCCCACCGTGGCGTAAGCTGCCAGGGCCAGGACCCCGTAGGCCCAGTGGAACCAGGCCAGGAAGGCGGCGGTGATGAGGCTCATGACCAGGGCGATGGCGGCGGGGGAGATGGTGTGGGCGTAAAAGACCTCCAGCAGCTCAATGTCTGAGGTGATCACCGAGATCAGATCCCCCTTGTCCCGCCCGTCCAGCTTGGCGGGGGCCAGGCGCCGGAGTGCGGCAAAGACCTTGTGGCGCAGGATGGCCAGCAGCTTAAAGGCGATGTAGTGGTTGCAGGTCTGCTCCCCGTAGCGGAACACCCCTCGCAGCAGGGCGCACAGGGCGGCAGTCAAAAAGATGAGGGGAAGGGTGTGGGAGGCGTGGAGCACCGAGAGAATGCCCATTCCACCCAGCACCGGAATGAGGGTGGCGGCGATGAATCCCAGCACCCCCAGGGCGATGGCCAGGATCATGATGCCGGTCAAAGGCCCTACCAGGGTGATGAGGCGGGCCATACAGGCCAGATTGCTTCTCTGCTTCATGCGGGTACCTCCTCCTGATTGTAAGATTCCAATTCCTGCTGCTGTCTCCACAGCCGGGCATACACCCCGTTGTGCTGGAGCAGTTGGGCATGGGAGCCGTGCTCTGCCACACGACCCTGGTCCATGGTGTAGATGACGTCCGCCCCGGCCACATTGGCCAGGCGGTGGGAGATGACCAGCACCGTATGGGTGCGGGAGAGCTGGCGGATCTGGGCCATGATCTCATTTTCACTCTCGACGTCCACGTTGGAGGTGGCCTCGTCAAAGATGTACATGGGGCTGTCATGCAGCAGGGCTCGGGCCAGGGCCAGACGCTGGCGCTGGCCGCCGGAGAAGTTGTTGCCCCCCTCTTGCAGCTGGGTGTCCAGCCCACGCTCCCCCCGGAGGAAGGAGGCCAGATTGACCTGTTCCAGTACCGCCCACAGCTGGTCGTCCAGGGCATCTGGCCGGGCCAGCAGCAGGTTGTCCCGCACGGTACCTTTGAACAGGTGGCTGCGGTGGCCCACGTAGGTGCAGTGGGCCATGAGGGAATCCTCCGACAGGGAGGATAGCTCGGCCCCGCCCAGGGTGATGTGACCGCCGTAGCCCTTGTTTCTCCCCATGAGCAAAGCGGACAGGGTGGACTTGCCGCAGCCGCTCTCACCCACCACAGCGGTGAGAGAGCCGGGAGCAATGGTGAGGTCCGCCCCCTGGAGGATGGGCCGCTTCCCGTCATAGGAGAAGGTCACGCCCCGGCACACCACAGGGGAATTGCCCTCCACCGTCCCATGGGCGGGGACGGGCACCTCCAGGTCCAGCAGCGCATAGATTTTCTGTGCCGCCGCCATGCCGTTCATGGCCACGTGGAAGAAGCTGCCCAGCAGACGCATGGGGAGGAAGAACTCCGCCGACAAGAGAAGGATGGCAAAGCACCCGGCAGGGGTGATGTGCCCCTGGGAGAGCTGGATCAGGGCCAGAATGGTGCCAAGCGCCGCCCCGCCATAGGCAATGAGGTCCATAATAATAATGGAGTTGAGCTGCATGGAGAGCACCTTCATGGTCACCTTGCGAAATTCCTCCGCCTGTACGTCCATCTCCTCCTGCCGGGCCCCGTCGGCCTGATAGATCTTCAAGGTGGTCAGACCCTGGAGATTTTCCAGAAAGTGATCGCCCAGGCTGGTGTATTTGCCCCAGTACTTGGACAACAGCTTTTTGGCAAAGGTCTGTACCGCTGCGATGGCGATGGGGATGAGGGGCACACACAGCAGCAGCACCAGGGCGCAGGACACGCTGATGGGGGCTAAAAAGATGAAAAGCGTCACTGGGGCCAACAGGCTGTAAAAGAACTGGGGCAGGTAGGAGCCAAAGTAGATCTCCAGCTGATCCACCCCTTCCACCGCCACCTGGACCACTTGGGCGGTGGAGGTGCGCTGACGATAGGAGGCCCCCAGCGCATAGAGCTTTTCAAAAAGGGCCCGGCGCAGGGTGGATTTGACTTGCCGGGATGCCAGATGGCTCATGCGTGCCGCAGCACGCAGGGCAATCCATCGCACCACCAGGGCGGCCAATGCCACCCCGCCCACCAGCGGCAGTTGGAGCTGAATGGAGCGGCCCTCCAACAGCTGACCCAGCAGCCAGCCCAGGGTGAATACCAGGGTGGCATTGGCCACCATGGAAATCCACTGGAAGATCACATTTCCGGCAATAAATTTTTTGCTGTCCGGCACC
Organism: Candidatus Enterenecus avicola; assembly: GCA_018715985.1. Taxonomy (GTDB): domain Bacteria; phylum Bacillota; class Clostridia; order Oscillospirales; family Oscillospiraceae; genus Enterenecus; species Enterenecus avicola. Next base: position 2,965 of record DVKO01000091.1, on the reverse strand, counting down.
ATGCTCAACAGCCGTTTGTCCATCATCATGAGAATCTCCTCTCCTTTAAATTAGCGGTGACTAACAGAACTGACAAAAAATATAGTTAGCTACCGCTAACGTTTTGTGCAAAAAAGAACAGGGAATGGTTACCCTATGTAAACTATATCACACCACTGGGAATTACGCAAGCAAAAAAATGGAGGCGCGCATAGAATGGAGCGGGGGATATGCCCCCGAAAGGAGGACACCCAGATGGGAATTACCAGTTCAAACAAGGTGGTGGACCGCAGCGAGATCGGCTGTGACGGCGTGTTTCAGGTGACGCTGGCACTGGCGGCGGCACCGGACATCATCGAAAATCCCACGGATATGGTGTTGGTGCTGGACCGCTCCGGCAGTATGGCGGGGGGTACCGCCGGCAGCGCTGAAGGAGGGGGCGGACAGCTTCATTGATATTATTCAGCAGGCCACCGACGACGGCAGCGGCAGCGGGAATTTGGGCTCCGGCACCCGCATGGGGGTGGTGAGCTTCTCCTCTACCGCCGTTGCGGACACCTCTTTGAGGTGGGCCCGGACGGGAAGAAGGAGCCCCGAGGCATCAAGGTGTTCACCATCCCGGCCCACTCCCAGCCGGGGTGCCGGGACGTGCGGGTGAAATGCATTCGCTTTGCAGTGCCGGAGGATGTGTCTTTGTGGGGGAATTCCCTGTGTGACGACCGCCGGTTCCAAGTCCAGCTGATCGTTCATGAGATGGATTGGGAGTATCACTGCCCCTGAACGGAAAATTTTTTTGCCAGGTGGGACCTCGGGCCCACTTGGCAAAAAAATACTCTGAAAGTTTGTTGGAAAAACAACAGAAGACGGTAGAGGAATCTGCTATCATCCACCTTGTCACAAGAAAGGTTTAAGACACTGTGCGCGGTGGCATTCTAAAGGCATTACCGGAAAGGAAGTGCTTTATATGAAGGCGACTGTGGATCAGTATCTGTGTATCGGGTGCGGCGTATGCGTGGGACTGTGCCCCCAGGTGTTCTGCATGGGGGCGGACGGCAAGTCCGGTGTGTACAGGCCTGTCACGGAAGAGACCTTGTCACCGGTGCAGGAGGCGATGGATTCCTGTCCCGTCACCGCCATCAGCTGGCTGGAAAACGAGTAAAAGGAGTTTACAACATGGAACACAAGATGTTTTGCTATCAGTGCCAGGAGACCGCCGGGTGCCGTGGATGCACCATGGTGGGTGTGTGCGGCAAGCAGCCGGACGTAGCTGCCATGCAGGATCTGCTGGTGTATGTCAGCCGCGGCATTTCCGCCGTCACCACCGCCCTGAGAGGGGAGGGAAAGGCGGTCTCCCGGGAGATCAACCATCTGATTACCCTCAACCTGTTCATCACCATCACCAACGCCAACTTCGATAAGGAGAGCATTGAGGCCCGCATCCGGGCCACGCTGGAGGAGAAGGCCAAGCTGCTGGGCCTGCTGAGCACCACCCAGGGCCTGCCCGAGGCGGCGCTGTGGGACGGCTCCGGCGACTGGGAGGAGAAGGCCAAGACTGTGGGGGTGCTCTCCACCAAAGACGAGGACATCCGCTCGCTGCGGGAGCTGATTACCTACGGCCTCAAGGGTCTGTCCGCCTATTCCAAGCACGCCAACGTGCTGCTCCAGGACAATGAGGAGGTGGACGCCTTCTTGCAGCGGGCGCTGGCCGCCACCCTGGATGACAGCCTCACGGTGGACGAGCTGGTGGCCCTGACCCTGGAGACCGGCAAGCACGGCGTGGCGGGTATGGCCATGCTGGACCAGGCCAACACTTCCACCTACGGCAATCCCGAGATCACCCGGGTGAACATCGGGGTGGGGAAGAACCCGGGCATTCTGGTCTCCGGCCACGACCTGCGGGATCTGGAGATGCTGCTGGAGCAGACTCAGGGCACCGGGGTGGATGTTTACACCCACTCCGAGATGCTCCCTGCCCACTACTATCCCGCCTTCAAGAAGTACCCCAACTTTGTGGGCAACTACGGCAACGCCTGGTGGAAGCAGAAGGAGGAGTTCGAGTCCTTCAACGGCCCCATTCTCATGACCACCAACTGCATTGTGCCCCCCAAGGACAGCTATAAGGATCGGGTGTATACCACCGGAGCCGCCGGCTATCCCGGCTGCACCCATATCCCCGGCCAGGTGGGGGAGGTCAAGGACTTCTCTGCTATCATTGCCCACGCCAAGAAGTGCCCGCCTCCCACCGAGATTGAGAACGGGGAGATCGTAGGCGGCTTTGCCCACGCCCAGGTGCTGTCCCTGGCCGACCAGGTGGTGGAGGCGGTGAAGAGCGGCGCCATCAAAAAGTTCGTGGTCATGGCCGGCTGTGACGGTCGGGCCAAGAGCCGGGAGTACTATACTGAGTTTGCCAAGGCTCTGCCCCAGGACACCGTGATCCTCACCGCAGGCTGCGCCAAGTACAAGTACAACAAACTGCCTCTGGGTGACATCGGCGGTATTCCCCGGGTGCTGGATGCAGGCCAGTGCAACGACTCCTACTCTCTGGCTGTCATCGCCTTGAAGCTCAAGGAGGTGTTTGGCCTGGACGACATCAATGACCTGCCCATCATCTATAACATCGCCTGGTATGAGCAGAAGGCGGTGATCGTGCTCCTGGCTCTCCTGTCCCTGGGCGTGAAGAACATTCACCTGGGCCCCACCCTCCCCGCCTTCCTCAGCCCCAATGTGGCCAAGGTGCTGGTGGAGAACTTCGGCATTGCCGGCATCGGCAGCGTGGAGGAGGACATGAAGCTCTTCTTCGGCCCCAACGCCTAAAGTGCCCCACCGCCCTGCCCCGGTACCTCCGGGGCAGGGCGGAGCGTGTCGAAAAAGTTCGACACGCTTCTCAAAAATGCAAGCATTTTTTCGAGGGGATGCAGCCCGCTGCGCGCATAATCGGGTCAAAGGACGACCCGATTCCACACTGGCGGGCTGAGCAGTGTTTTTT
>DVKO01000090.1 GCA_018715985.1 Candidatus Enterenecus avicola | reverse complement strand
ATGGTTTTATTGGAATTGCGAGGTTTTTTTACCTCAAACATGGTTTTTATTCCTCCGTCATCACAAACAAATCGTTGGGGGTACAGTGGAGCAGCAGACACATAGTCTCAATGTTCTCATAGCGGATGGATTTGGTCTCGTTGTTCACCATGCGGTTGAAATTCTGATAGCTCATGCCCAGCTGCTTATAAAGCCAGTATTTCGTTCTCCCCTGCTCCTCCAGGAGGCGCAGGACATCCAACTTAATCATAAGACACTTCCCCATTTCTTATTTATTAAGGAGATCATATCTTGTTTTTCCCCTTCCAATGTAGATTATTATGTTATATACTAAAAATACATCTTATGTGGAGGTGTCTTATTTGATTGTAGATATTACGGGTGTACCTATTAACCCCGGCAATCACGGCAATGACTGCCCCGGAAACGGACAGCATAGTGATGCGTTTGGTGTCCCCATCGAGTGCTGCTGTGACGAGTGCGACTATTTTCTGTGCTGTTATGGCCCGGGAACCGACCAGGATTGCCTTCTCTGCAAGGACGCCCACTGTCCCCGTGCAGGCCAGCAATAACCCCCTGGAAGCGGTGCTTCCAGGGGGTATTGCTCACTTATGATACAGCTTATTGCTCTGGTACTGGGGGGTGCAGGTCATGCGCAGGCCCAGCTTCTGGTACACGGTGCTGTCGGCGGCGGACAGGATCACCGAGGAGTGGGCGTCGCAGCCCCGCAGCTTGTCCAGCTGAGACAGGGCCAGATCGGCCTGGGGATCGGTGGCGGCGGAGATGGCCAGGGCAATGAGCACCTCGTCGCTGTGCAGCCGGGGGTTCTGGCTGCCCAGGTGCTGGATCTTTACCTTCTGGATGGGCTCAATGGCCTCCCGGGAGATCATGTGCACCTCATCCCCCAGCCCCGCCAGCTTTTTCAGGGCGTTGAGCAGAGCGGCGGAGGAGGAACCCATGAGCTCGGTGGTCTTGCCGGTGACGATGGTGCCGTCGGGCAGCTGGATGGCGGCGGCGGGCTCCCCCGTCTCCTCCGCCCGGGCCTCAGCGGCAGTCACCACGGGGCGGTCGGCGGTGGACACCCCGGCCTGCTTCATCAGCAGCTCCAGCTTGTACACGCTCTCCTTGTCCCCCTGGCCCCGGCGCACCTCGCACAGGGCGGTGTAGTAGCGGCGGATGATCTCCTGGCAGGCGGCAGAGCGCACCACCTCGTCGTCCACAATGCAGTTGCCCGCCATGTTCACCCCCATGTCGGTGGGGGACTTGTAGGGGCTCTCCCCCATGATCTGCTCGAACATGGCCCGCAGCACCGGGAACACCTCAATGTCCCGGTTGTAGTTCACCGTGGTCTGGCCGTAGGCCTGGAGGTGGAAGGGGTCGATCATGTTCACGTCGTTCAAATCCACGGTGGCAGCCTCGTAGGCCAGGTTCACCGGGTGCTGGAGGGGCAGATTCCAGATGGGGAAGGTCTCAAACTTGGCATACCCCGCCTTCACCCCACGGCGGTGGTGGTGGTAGAGCTGGGACAGACAGGTGGCCATTTTCCCCGAACCGGGGCCGGGAGCGGTGACCACCACCAGGGGCCGGGTGGTCTCAATGTAGTCGTTGCGGCCATAGCCCTCGTCGGAGACAATGTGGGGGATGTCGTGGGGGTAGCCCGCAATGGGGTAGTGGAGGTAGACGGTGACCCCCAGATCCTCCAGGCGTTGCTGGAAGGCGTCGGCGGCGGGCTGGCCCGCATACTGGGTGATGACCACGCTGCCCACGTACAGGCCCTTGGACCGGAAGGTGTCAATGAGGCGCAGCACGTCCTCGTCGTAGGTGATGCCCAGGTCCCCCCGCACCTTGTTCTGCTCAATGGCGGCGGCATTGATGGCAATGACCACCTCTACGCTGTCCCGCAGCTCCAGCAGCATCCGGATCTTGCTGTCCGGGGCAAACCCGGGCAGCACCCGGGAGGCGTGGTAGTCGTCAAAGAGCTTGCCGCCAAATTCCAGGTACAGCTTGCCGCCAAACTGGGAGATCCGCTCCCGGATGTGGGCCGACTGCATCTCCAGATATTTTCGATTGTCAAATCCAACTTTATTTGCCATAGTCCATACGCCGCCCATACTCCGGCGGCCTCTCCCTTCTCTGTGCTCATTGGAATGGATTTTATCATAATTTGGGCACGGGAACAAGGCGTTTTTCTCTTCAAATATTTGGCTTCTCCTCTCTCTTCCCTCCCTTCTCCCCCCTTCCCCGTCCCCGCTCCCTCTGCCCGTACTGCGGTGTCCCTCTCTCGCTGGGCACAGGGCTATGAAATCCAGCGCAACCGCCGATAATACCCAAAGTTCTGCCCTCATCTTTGTTCACTTTGCTTGACATCCTCCCCTTTTTTTAGTACGCTGAAAGAAATATCACCAGTAAACCCACATGACGTGTAAAGGAGATTGAGTATGCACATCTGGAGACGAGCTGTCAGCGCCTTACTGGCCACTGCCCTGGCAGCAGCAATTCCCATTTCCGGCCTGGCCAACAACACCAGCGGCGCTGGTAACACCTCCACTGCCGCCGACTCCCCCTGGGTGTCCGACTGGCAGGCCGGCGACCCCACCAGCAGTGTGGAAAACCGGTATCAGATCTATCCCGTTCCCCAGCAGGTGACCTACCCGGAGACCAGGGACAGCGTCACCCTGTCCGGCGCCGTCCAGGTGTCGGTGGGCTCCGGCGTGAGCCAGAGCACCAAGGACTACATCCGGGAGGTGCTGGAGGAAGTGAACTGCACCGTCACCTTTGTGGCGGCGGACAGCAGTGAGGCCAACCTGTACCTGGGCATTCAAAACGACGGCTCTGCCGCCGCGAACGCCTTCACCGGCACAGACCTGACCACCGCCTTTGAACACGACGACTCCTATGCCCTGCGGGTATCGGACGGCAAGGTGTCCATCCTGGGCTCCAACGACACCGGCGTGTTCTACGGCGTGGCCACCCTGAAGATGATGCTCTCCTCTCTGGCGGGCCACAAGCTGGTGCCTGTGGACATTCAGGACTGGGCCGACATCCCCCTGCGCGGCATCGTGGAGGGCTTCTACGGCGGCTTCACCCACAGCCAGCGGGTGAGCCTCATGGAGTTCTCCCGGGACACCAAGCTGAACATCTTCATCTACGCCGCCAAGTCCGACGCCTACCACACCACCCAGTGGGCAGACCTGTACCCGGACGACTACATCAATAATTTTAAGGAACTGGTGGCCCTGGCAGAGGAGACCAAGTGTGAGTTCTCCTGGTCGGTGCACCTGGGCAGCTTCTTCCACGCCCTCACCGAGGACAACTACGATACCCAGATGGCCAAGCTCACCGCCAAGTTCGACCAGCTGCGGGACATCGGCGTGGACCGCTTCTGCGTGCTCAACGACGACTTCGGCGACGGCTCCACCGCCATGGTGGTGCGGGTCATGAACGACTTGAACCAGAACTATGTCCATAAGTACAATCTGGAGCCCATGATCTACTGCTCCCAGAACTACAACAACGCCTGGTCCAACAGCAACAACAAGCAGGAGATCACCGCCCTCACCGCCCTGGACAACGACATCATGATGTTCTGGACCGGACGGGACGTGAACTCCCCCTTCTACCAGGACTCCATCGACTACGTCATTAACAACACCCAGGATGACAGCGGGGTGTCCCAGACCCCCGTGTTCTGGGTCAACTACCCCTGCAGTGAGCACGCCAAGTCCGGCGTGTTCCTGGGCAGCAGCAAATACTACCTCCGCGACGACATCACCGGCCTGGGCGGGGCTGTGTCCAACCCCATCTTCTTTGCCGAGACGGACAAGGTGGCCCTGTTCCAGCTGGCCAATTACTGGTGGAACACCGGCAACGCAGAGGCGAATGCGGACGCGGTGTGGGAGCAGACCTTCAAGTACCTCCAGCCCGAGGTGTACGACGCCTATCTCACCATCGCCCGCAACCTCTCCGACGCCCCCAACTCCTCCCGGGTGCCCGCCGGGGGCTTCCCTGAGTCGGAGTACCTGAAGGAGTACCTGAACAACTTCAAGGCCGCTGTGGCCGACGGCACCCTCACGGGAGACGACGCGAATGCCGCCGTGCTGTTGGCAGAGTTTGACCACATCCTCCAGGCCATTGAAACCTTCCAGACCCAGTGCACCAACCAGGCTCTGGTGAAGGAGCTGACCAACCCCGGCTACCTGTCCAACGTGGAGGACGGCGAGGGCTGGCTCCAGGCTCTGGCCAACGTGGTCACCGCCGGCAAGGCCCTGATCCAGGCGGAGCTGGAGCTGGCCAAGGCTGAGCCCGACACCAGCGTGGTGTGGAGCAGCTTCTCCACCGCCACCGCCCAGCTGGGCGAGTACAACGCCCGGCGCTACACCTTCCCCGACGGCAGCTCTCAGCATCCCAAGGCGGGCAGCCAGAAGCTGGTGCCCTTTGCCAACACCCTGATGGCCGACGTGCAGACCTACATCGATGGGCTGTATGGCCAGATGGAGACCCCTGCGGGGGCTGACCGCATCTACACCAACCTGGAGTCCCTGGCCAAGACCCCCCTGACCATCCAGGACGACACCTTCTCCCTCCGGGCCCTGGGCCAGCTGACCCTAAACAGCGGCGACTATGTGGGCATCAAAAAGGCGGGCATTGCCCAGCTCTCCGCCCTCACCCTGGAGGGCACCGGTCTGGACGGTCTGACCCTGGAGTACTCCCTCCACGGGGACGACTGGGTGGAAGCCCAGCCCGGCAACCTGGAGAGCCAGCCTCTGGCCCGCTGCCTGCGCCTGGTCAACAAGGGCGACGCTGCCGTGACCTGCTCCGTTGCGGCCCTGGGCATGACCGTGTCCAACCAGGTCTACCCCGTCCAGGTGGTGGACAACAACATGGGCGGCCTGTACGGCGGCACCTCCTGGTCCAGCGTGCTGGATGGGGATCTGAACACCTATGCCTGGACCTCCAAGGGTCAGGCCGTGGGCGACTACATGATCATTGACACCGGGCGCACCCAGCCCATCCACGACGTCACCGTCTACACCACCGACGGCGGCGACTGCATCAGGGCGGCCCAGCTCTTTGTCTCCGACTCCGCCGAAGGGCCCTGGGAGTCCATCGGCACCGTGTCCAACTCCGGCACCGTGGTGCCCCCCCACCGGACCTACACCTATGACGGCAGCGGCACCCAGGGTCGCTACCTGAAGCTGCAGCTGACCCAGGGGGCCAGCAACTGGCTGAAACTCTACGAGGTGCAGATCAACCAAAACACCCCCGCCCCCGCTGTGGCCGCTTCCCAGGCTGTGGTTGACCAAGACGGCGTGGGCCAGACCGCCCTGACCGACAACGACCTGACCTCGGTCTACACCCTGTCCAGCGCCCCCGCCGATGCCACTCTGGTCTACCGCATCACCGACAACACCCAGGTGCGCACCGTCACCATCCTCCAGAGCAACCCCTGCAACGCCACCGTCACCGCCACCCTGGCCGACGGCTCCCAGCAGGAACTGGGCACGGCGGACGCCTCCGCCTCCACCTTCCAGCTGCCTGAGGGGAAGAGCGTGCACACCATCACCCTCACCTTCCCCCAAGACAGCCAGGTGTCCATCAACGAGATTTTGCTGGGCTGCGATGCCGACCCCTCGGGAGACGTGGGACAGGCTGTGGAGAACATCTACGCCGATGAGATCCCCGCCGACTCCACCGAAAGCGTCAATCTGGCTCTGAACCAGCCGGTGGAAGTGTCCGGCACCGAGACCGCCAGCGTCAAGCCCGAGTCCGCCGTGGACGGCACCACCGACACCAAGTGGGACAGCGCCCCCCTGAAGGGCTCCAACGCCCAGTCCCCCCAGTGGATCATTGTGGATCTGGGCAGTTACACCAACCTGATCTCCTCCATCTCTGCGGACTACTTCAACAAGGTCTACCCCACCGACTACCAGGTGCAGGTGTCCAATGACAAGGAGCACTGGGTCACCCTGAAATCCCTGACCCACGAGAACGACGGCGCCACCTATCCCGTGGACACGGTGACTCTGGACACCCCTGTTTCCGCCCGCTATGTGAAGCTCAACTTTGTCTCCATCAACTCCGCAGCAGCCGGTAACTGCATCGGCCTGCGGGAGCTCACCGTCAACGGTGTGCGCCGCACCGCCAGCTTGCAGTACACCGCCGTCACCTCCCCGGAGAACGTACAGTTGGAAGTAAATGCCGAGTACACCCTGCCCCAGCTGCTCACAGCCAGCGTACAGGCGGCAGGCGGCGCGGAGGAGGCCATCTCCGTGCAGGTGCTGCCCACCTGGACCCCGGCAGAGGTGGACACCACCGCCCAGCAGGTGGTGGAGCTCACCGGCTCCCTCCCCCTCACCCACTCTCTGACCAACCCCCAGGGTCTGGCCGCCAACTACACCGTCACCGTGGGCAACCCGGTGGTGGATGAGACCGACGTGAACCTGGCCCTCAACGCCCCGGTCACCGTGTCCGCCGTGGAGCTGAACTATGACGGCCAGACCTCCACCGGATATGTGGGCGCAAACGCCGTGGACGGCTCCACCTCCACCCGCTGGAGCAGCGGCGCCCTCAACGACAAGAGCGCCGGCACCGTGGCAGACCAGTGGATCCAGGTGGACCTGGGCGAGCAAGCCGTGGCCATTGACCAGGTCAAGGTGGCCTTCTTCAACAAGGTATGGCCCACCCAGTACCACATTCAGCTCTCCAACGACGGTCAGACCTGGACCCAGGTACACACCGTGACCCACCAGGCCGCCAACAGCGCCATTGAGCCGGACGCCATCGACTTTGAGACCCCCGTCTCCGCCCGGTATCTGCGTCTGTACTTCCCCCAGGGTGAATTGAATCCCAACGCCGCCGGCGGCAGCGTGTCCATCACCGAGCTCACCGTCACCGGAGACCGGTACGCCGCCCCCGTGTCCTACGCCCAGGTGACCGACCAGTTCTCCACCCAGACATTTGACAACGATGCCACCACCGCAGACCTGACCCTGCCCCAGCTGATTTCTGTGGTGTGGAACACCCAGGCAGGCGCCCAGGTGCCGGTGCAGGTGCTGGCCAGCTGGAACACCCAGGGCTTTGACGCCCTGACCGACGGCACCATGGACCTCACCGCCACCCTGCCCGCCAGCGATTACATCACCAATCCCTCTCAGCTGACCGCGGTACAGCCTGTGGTGAAGGGGGACACCACTCCCCCCGAACCCCAGACCTACACCGTCTCGGTCACCGCCGGTGAGGGCGGCACAGCGGCCGCCACTCCCACCACCGCCGCTGCCGGCACCACCGTCACCCTGACCCAGCAGGCCGCAGCGGGCTACCACTTCAAGGAGTGGCAGAGTGCGGACGTGGAGATTGCCGCCGACGGTACCTTCACCATGCCGGACAAGGCGGTCACCATCACCGCCGTGTTTGAGGCCCACACCACCGAGCTGCAAAACGACAAGGAGCCCACCTGCACCGAGGATGGCTACACCGGAGATCGGGTGTGCACGGTATGCGGCGAGACCATCCAAAAGGGCGAGATCATTGCCGCCTTGGGTCACAAGACTGAGCTGCAAAACGCCAAGAATGCCACTTGCACTGAGGAAGGCTATACCGGAGACCTGGTGTGCACGGTATGCGGCGAGACCATCCAAAAGGGCGAGACCATCCCCGCCACCGGCCACAAGTTTGAGGACGGCGTGTGCACCGTGTGCGGCGCCGAGGATCCGGACTACGTGGAGCCCACCCAGAAGCCTGAGCCTTCCACGGAGCCCACCCAGAAGCCCGAGCCCACGCCCCAGCCCACTCAGGAGCCTCAGGTCACCCAGACCCCTGAGACCACCCAGCAGCCTCAGGCCACGGGCAAGCCCCAGGCCACCCAGCAGCCGGACACCGTGCCTCCCACCGGAGACGCCAGCCAGCTGATGGTGTATGCGGCAGCCATGGGTGCAGCCGCCCTGCTCCTGGGGGCAGCTGTGGTTGCCCGCAAGCGCAGAGGCTGATTTTCTCCCTTCCAAACACGCACAAACCCCCGAGGCCGTCCCGGCCTCGGGGGTTTGTGCGTGTCGAAAAAGTTCGACACGCTTCTCAAAAATGCAAGCATTTTTTCGAGGGGATGCAGCCCGCTGCGCGCATAATCGGGTCAAAGGATGACCCGATTCCACACTGGCGGGCTGAGATGTGTTTTTTTC
>DVKO01000089.1 GCA_018715985.1 Candidatus Enterenecus avicola | reverse complement strand
CTGAAATCTGACAACAGAAACACCGCAGTACCAAGGCCCCCTTGTGTAAAGGGGGCTGTCACCGTAGGTGACTGGGGGATTGTCTCTGGTGGGGAGTTAGGCAATCTACGTATTTTGCAACAGGCCCTTTTAGTGTGCATTTGCGTCAATAAACCGGGGTTCCAGCTTGGAATAGACGATTTTCTGGCTGGAGTACAGGGAGAACTTGCCGCTGAGCAGGTAGCTCAGGGAACAGGCCAGGGCAAAGAAGAGCAGCCCCTGGCTGCCAAAGAGCTCCACACTGAGAAAGATGCTGGCCAGGGGACAGTTCACCACCCCGCAAAAGAGAGCGATCATGCACACCGCCGCCCCGAAGCCCGGGTCCATCCCCAGCAGCGGGGCCACCGCACAGCCGAAGGTGGCCCCCACAAAGAAGGTGGGCACGATCTCGCCGCCCCGGTAGCCCGCCCCCAGGGTCAGGGCGGTGAGCACCAGCTTAAGGGCAAAGGCCCAGGGCACGTGCACCACCCCTTCCTCCAGGGCCAGGGCGATGATGTCGCCCCCGGCGCCGTTGTAGTCCCGGCTGCCCTCCATGAGGCTGATGACCACCACCAGCACGCCGCCTACCACCGCCCGCAGGTACGGATTGCGGAAAAAACGGACGTACCAGCGCCCGGTCTGGTGCACCACCACGCAGAACACCATGGCCAGCAGGGCACACCCCACGCCCAGCACCCCGATCTGTACCAGGGAGGTCACCTCCAGGGTCGGAACCACCGCCAGGGTGTAGTGCTCCCCCTCCACCCCCAGCAGCACCGTCACCCCCATGGACACCAGGGCGGTGAGCAGGCAGGGGAAGAAGGCGGAGTAGTGGACAATGCCCACGCTGATGACCTCAATGGCAAACACGGCGGCGGTGAGGGGGGTGGAGAACAGGGCGGCGAACAGGCCGCTCATGCCGCACATGACCTCCACATTCATCTCCCGCTCTCCCAGGTGGAGCCGCTGGCCCACCTGACAGGCCAGGCTGCCCCCAATTTGCAGCGCCGCACCCTCCCGGCCCGCACTGCCTCCGGTGAGGTGGGTGAGCACCGAGCCCACAAAGATCAGGGGGGCCAGGCGCAGGGGAGGCCGCTGCCCGGAGCGCACACTGGCAATGATCTGGTTGGTGCCGCTGTCATTTTCCATGCCGCACACCTGGTACAGCCACACGATGGCCACACCCGCCAGAGGCATCCCCAGCAGCAGCCAGGGATGGGCCCCCCGCCAGGCCGTCACCAGACCGACGGCGTGATAAAAGGCGGCCCCCGCCGCCCCGCACACCACCCCGGTCAGCACCGCCAACACACTCCAATGGACCCAGGCCTGCACCGTCGGCGCCGCCCTATTCCATACTTTTTTGTAAACAGGTTCCATTGTCTCGCTCCCTCGCCGGATATTTGACGGTTTTTGATTATATTCCACCGCTCCATCCCTGTCAAGAGCCCCAAAAACAACAACGCATCGGCAGGCCGCCAGGGCCTGCCGATGCTGGGTTGGTATTGTATCTTCTCCGGTGTGTCAATCTGCCCGGGTGAAGGTGAGCTCTCCCAGGGCGTCCTCCCCCAGATCCAGGGTCAGAGTGTCCCCATCCAGGGTGTAGGGGTCTCCGTCCGTCTCCTGGGCGGGGGTGTCCACGTCGGTGGAGGTGTACAGCATATCCTCGGTGGCCTTGTACCGGCCCTCCTCATGGGCCTCCTGGTACAACTCCTCCATGATGGGATCCACGGCCTCATCCAGCTCAGCGGCCAGATCCTCCCGGCTGGTGCCCATGAGGCCCAGCAGCTCATCCAGGTCCCACAGATCCTGATACTGGGTGCCGATCTCCGCCTCCACATAGGACAGGGTGGCCTCCAGCACCGCATCCTTCAGGTTCTCCATCTGCTCATACATCTCGTCCTGGATGACGGTGAGGGTGATGATGCCGTCCTTGGTGAAGGTCAGCTCCATGGGGATGTAGAACTCATCCAGAGACAGGTAGTCCGTCATCTCCTCCGCGCCCCCCACGGCCTCATTCAAAATGGGGTCCAGGTAGTCGTACCGGCACACCCAGGTGCCCACCAGCTTCTGCCCGGGGTCCGAGCTGCCGCAGGCGGTGAGCCCCAGCGCCAGTCCGGCGCACAGGGTCAGGGCAAGCAGTTTGCGCTTCATAGCCTCTCTCCTTCCGTTTTCGGCGTTCGTTCCACCGCAGGGGCCTAACTCAGCGGCTCACCGCTCAGTTGCCGCGGGTAAAGGTGGCCTGGCCCAGCTCCTCGCCGAAGTCCATGGTCATGGTGTCCCCGTCCAGGGTGCAGGGGATGGGATCGTCATTGCCCGGCTCCACATCCACGGAATCGGAGGTGTAGAGCTGGCCGTCCTCCCACCGGTACTGTCCCTCGGTCTGAATCCCCTCGGCCACCGTGGTGCTCAGCTGGCTCAGGCTGTCCCGCATCAGCTGTGTGAAGCTCTCCCGGTCCATGCCGGACTGGGCCAGGGCCTCATCCACCGTTATGTTGGTGATCCCCTGGTCTTTGAGCTCCTGCTCCAGATGGTCCAGGGTGGCGTCCACCGTCTTCTGGATCAGCTCCTCAATGGACTCGTCCAGCTTATCCTGGTCCACCGTCATGGTGTAGGTGTTGTCATCCCGGAACTCCATCTCCAGGGTGAGATTGAAGGCCTCCATCTCCAGCTCCTGGGCGATCTCCGGCGCGGTCAGGTTCATCCCCTCCACCACTTGGTCCATCATATCCACTTGGCCGGTCCAGCTGCCCACCAGGCTCTCCTGCTGCTTGCCGCCACCGCAGGCGGCCAGAAGCAGAACCATTCCCAGGGCCAGAGGCCATACCATCCATTTGCGTTTCATATGCTTTCCCCTTTCCTTTTCTCTATTGACGCCCATTGGGCGCACTTCCACTCTCACCATACCATATATGCACATATCTTGCAATAGATCCCTGGAAATTCCCCCTCTCTTTTATGCCATTTGCCCTCCTTTTTCAGTTTTCTGCCCTCCCACCATGTATTCCTATCCTTATTTTTCCATTTCACAGCCTTTTTCCCCCTCTTTTGCCTGCACGCCCTCTGCGCCCCGGTTTTCACCCCTCGGCAGGGCAAAGAAAGTTTGAAAAAATTTTGACAACCCCCTTCCATTTATCTGGATTGTGATGTATAATGACATTGCGCGAACGCGATCATCCATATTTTATAAGGAGTGATACCAATGAGCATTAAAGTAGGTATTAACGGTTTTGGCCGCATCGGCCGAATGGTTTTCCGCGCCAGCCTGAATCATCCCGAGATCGAGATCGTGGGCATCAACGATCTGTGTCCCGCTGATTACCTGGCCTATATGCTGAAGTATGACACCATGCACGGCCACTTCGAGGGCGAGGTTTCCGCCACCGAGACCGGCATCGTTGTCAACGGCAAGGAGATCCCTGTCTTCGCCGAGCGTAACCCCGCCGACATTCCCTGGGGCAAGCTGGAGGCTGAGTACGTTGTGGAGTCCACCGGCCTGTTCCTGACCAAGGAGAAGGCTCAGGCTCACATCGACGCCGGCGCCAAGAAGGTCATTATGTCCGCTCCCTCCAAGGACGACACCCCCATGTTCGTGTGCGGCGTCAACCTGGATGCTTACACCAGCGACATGACCTTCGTGTCCAACGCTTCCTGCACCACCAACTGCCTGGCCCCCATCGCCAAGGTGCTGAACGACAACTTCGGCATCAAGGACGGCCTGATGACCACCGTGCACTCTGTCACCGCCACTCAGAAGACCGTTGACGGTCCCTCTCTGAAGGATTGGCGCGGCGGCCGCGCTGCTACCGGCAACATCATCCCCTCCTCCACTGGCGCTGCTAAGGCCGTGGGCAAGGTCATCCCCGCTCTGAACGGCAAGCTGACCGGTATGTCCATGCGTGTTCCCACCCTGGACGTGTCCGTGGTCGACCTGACCGTCAACCTGGAGAAGCCCGCCACCTACGCTCAGATCTGCGACGCCATGAAGGCCGCTTCTGAGGGCGAGCTGAAGGGCGTTCTGGGCTACACCGATGAGGACGTGGTGTCCAGCGACTTCCTGGGCGACACCCGCACCTCCATCTTCGATGCTAAGGCCGGTATCGCTCTGACCGACACCTTCGTGAAGGTCGTGTCCTGGTACGACAACGAGATGGGTTACTCCAACAAGGTTCTGGAGCTCATCAAGCATATGTACTCCGTGGACCACAAGTAAGAAAACCATTTCAAAAGGGCTCCGCTTCGGCGGAGCCCTTTTTTTGCGCGTTTCGGAGCAGTGGTGACGTTCGGCAGACAGATGAGTTGTCCTTCTCCGATTTCTCGGTTCAAGCCCTCCAGCTTGAGTGGGGATGCTCCGCTGGGGTCGATTTTTGACCGGCCAAAAATCGACGAAAAAGCCGCTTAGGGCGTTCCCCCCTAAGGACCTCCCTGGGGGTACCAGGTTGGAAGTGCGTCAAGTTTACCCTCGGCCCGTCACTCTTGCTGTGGCTCCTGATACTGCTTCCACCCCAGGTTATCCTGGCAGCTGGCCCTACAACCAGACAATTCCCACGTCCGGGCCTACTTTGGTGGGGCGGTGTTGCCACCGCCGAGTGCCAGGCTCCCGGCAGCTGGGAACAGCTGCTTTACCAGGGTAAGGCCCTGGCGGTAGAAGGATGCACCGGCAGAGGAGCAGGCACTTCCAATCGAATTATCATGCCATCGATGTGACCCCGCCAGACCAAGGGCGGAAACAAAAGGACGCAGTTTCACCCCGCACCGGCGGGGTGGATTCCACAAGGAGGGGGAAGGCCCCTCCTTTGGTGGTCTTTGGTGACTTTCTGGCAGCAGAAAGTCACCCCAGCGGAGCGCGTCCCCCTCAGGGGCGCTGGTATCATGACAGTCCATAGCAACGGTCAATTTCTCCGCCCCGGCTTGTGCCGGGTCCCCTCCCTTTGCACAAGGGAGGGCCTTCACCCCCCACACACAAAAAGCCCCGGGACCATAGTCCCGGGGCTCAGGCTGCCGAAAAACCTTGCGATTTCCCGGACTTTTTATTTGTTTGGGATTATTCTCCCAGCACAGCGGCGCAGCGGGCGCACAGCTCGGCATGGCCCTCACTGGTGCCGATGCTGGTGTCGTGGTTCCAGCAGCGGGGGCACTTCTCACCGGCGGCCAGAGAGACGGCCACGGTGAGGCCCTGGAACTCCTCGCCCTGGTAGCCCTGGCCTTCGCCCTGGGCCACGGTGACCTGGGAGACGATGCACAGGGTGGCCAGGTCGGCCTCGGAGAGGTTCATGGCCTGGAACTGCTCGAAGGCGGGGGCGGTGAAGGTGAGGGACAGAGCGGCGTCGGTGCTCTTCTTGATGCCCTGCTCGCTGCGTGCCAGCTCCAGAGCCTTGTTCACGTCGTCCCGGAGGGCGATGATGCGGTTCCACTTCTCCTCCTGGGCCTCCGTCATGGCGTAGGCGGGGTTCACCGAGGGGATGTCGTTGAAGAGCACGCACTCGGTGTCGTCAGCGGAAGCGTGGGGCATGGCAGCCCAGATCTCCTGGCTGGTGAAGGCCAGGATGGGGGCCAGCAGCCGGGTCATGCCGTCCACGATGATATACAGGGCGGTCTGAGCGGAGCGGCGGCCCGCCTCATCTCCACAGTACAGGCGGTCCTTGATGATGTCCAGGTAGAAGTTGGACATCTCCACCACGCAGAAGTTGTAGATGGCCCGGTAGGCGGCGTGGAACTCGTAGCGGTCGTAGGCGGCCCGGCAGGTGGCCACCAGGTTGTTGAACTGGTGCACGGCCCAGCGGTCCAGCTCCACCATGTTCTCCACAGCCACGGGAGCATTGGGATCGAAGCCCGCCAGGTTGCCCAGCATATACCGGGCGGTGTTGCGGATCTTCAGATAGGCCTGGGACAGCTGCTTCAAAATCTCGGAGGAGATGCGCATATCCTGGGTGTAGTCGGCGGAGGCCACCCACAGGCGCAGCATATCCGCGCCGTAGTCCTTGATGACCTCGTCGGGGGAGACGGCATTGCCCAGGGACTTGTGCATGGCCTTGCCCTCGCCGTCCACGGTCCAGCCGTGGGTGGCGATCTGGTGATAGGGGGCCACGCCGTTGACGGCGATGGAGGTGAGCATGGAGGACTGGAACCAGCCGCGGTACTGGTCGCCGCCCTCCAGATAGAGGTCGGCGGGGTACTTCAGATAGGGGCGCTCCGCGGCCACGGCGGCCCAGGTGGAGCCGGAGTCGAACCACACGTCCATGATGTCGGTCTCTTTGGAGAAGTGGGCCTTGCCGCACTTGGGGCACACGAAGCCCTCGGGCAGCAGGTCGCGGGGCTCCTTGTCAAACCAGATGTTGGAGCCGTGCTCCCGGAAGAGCCGGGCCACGTTGGCGATGGTCTCGGGGGTGACGATGTCCGCCCCGCAGTCGTCGCAGTAGAAGATGGGGATGGGCACGCCCCACACCCGCTGGCGGGAAATGCACCAGTCGGAGCGCTCGGTGATCATGGAGATCATGCGCTCCTTGCCCCACTCGGGCTTCCACTGGATGGAGTCGCAGGACTTCACCGCGGCGTCCTTGATGGCGTCCACGGAGCAGAACCACTGCTCGGTGGCCCGGTAGATGATGGGGTTCTTGCAGCGCCAGCAGTGGGGGTAGGAGTGGGTGATGTTCTCCTTGGCCACCAGGAAGCCCTCTCGCTCCAGATCCTC
>DVKO01000088.1 GCA_018715985.1 Candidatus Enterenecus avicola | reverse complement strand
AAAACTTCCGCAGAAAGCTCCATCCAGGTGGTGTGGGCTGGCTTTTGCATGCCCAAAACGCTGCGGAAGTTCCACATACTGGATTCGTTTTTGCTGTTGAGAGTAAAAAAGGATGTGCCACAAAACTTACGTTTTGCGACACATCCCTTTGCTGTCATCTCACAGAAGGTCCGACATGGAGTACAGGCCCGGGGCCCGGCCCTGGGCGAGGAACTTGGCGGCCCGCACCGCCCCCACGGCAAAGACCTCCCGGCTGGCGGCGTGGTGGGAGAGTTCAATGACCTCGTCCCGCCCGGCGAAGATCACCGTGTGGTCCCCCACAATGGTGCCGCCCCGCACCGACGAGATGCCGATCTCGTGGGGGTCCCGGGGCTTGCGCACATCGTGGCGGTCGTAGACATACTCTGTCTCATAGGGCAGGGCGGAGGCGGCAGCGTCGGCCAGCATCAGAGCGGTGCCGCTGGGGGCGTCCACTTTGCGGTGGTGGTGCCGCTCCACGATCTCCACGTCATAGTCTCCGCCCAGCACCGCCGCGGCCTTCTTCACCAAATCCAGGAGCACATTGACCCCCAGGGACATATTGGCGGAGCGAAACACAGGGATGTGTCGGGCGGCCTCCGAGATGGCCTCCAGCTGGGCCTGGTCATACCCGGTGGTGGCCAGCACCACAGGCAGGTGCCGGGCCTGACACATCTCCAGCAGAGTGACCAGAGCGGAGGGGTGGGAGAAGTCGATGACCACATCTGCGGGGATGTCACAGGCGGCGGGGGAGGAGAACACGGGAAAATCCGGGTTTTTCTGACCCAGAATGTCGATGCCGGCCACCACCTCCACCTGGGGGTCTGAGGCGCAGATGTCGGCTACCACACGGCCCATGTGGCCGTTGCAGCCGGAAATGAGTATCTTTTGCATCGGGCCGCCTCACAAAAGGCCCATGCGGGCCATAGAGCGGCGCAGAGTCTCCAGATTCTGCGCAGACATATCGCACAGGGGCAGGCGCAGGCCGCCCACCTCCATCCCGGCCAGGTTGAGGGCGGCTTTGATGGGAATGGGGTTGACCTCCAGGAACAGGGCGTCAATGAGGTCCATGTACTTGATCTGCAGCTTGGAGGCGGCCTCAAAGTCGTTGTCCAGGCACAGCCGGGCCATCTTCACCATCACCTGGGGGATGAGGTTGGAGGCCACCGAGATGACTCCCTTGGCCCCCAGGGCCATCATGGGCACCACCTGGTCGTCGTTGCCCGACCAGATGTAGAAGTCGTCCCCGCACAAAAAGCGGGTGTGGGCCAGCAGAGAGAAGTTGCCGGAGGCCTCCTTCACGCCGTTGATTTTGGGGTTTTGGGAGAGGACCCGGTAGGTCTCAGCGGTGAAGGACACCCCAGTGCGGCTGGGGACGTTGTAGAGGATGATGGGCAGATCCACCCGCTCGGCGATGTACTCGTAGTGGCGGATGAGGCCGGTCTGGCTGGCCTTGTTGTAGTAGGGGGTGACGTGGAGCAGGGCGTCGGCCCCGGAGTCCTGGGCGTGCTGGGAGAGGTAGACGGCGGCAGAGGTGTCATTGCTGCCGGCACCGGCAATCACCTTCACCCGGTGATTGACCCGCTTGACGCAGAACTCCACGGCGGCGATGTGCTCCCGGATGGACATGGTGGCGGACTCACCGGTGGTGCCGCAGACGCACACGGCGTCTACGCCGGCCTCGATCTGTGCGTCGATGAGCTTGCCGAAGGCATCGTAGTTGATGGCGCCGTTTTGGTCAAAGGGGGTGACCAGCGCCGGACAGGAACCGGTAAAGACGGGGGTGCGCATAGGGCAACTTCCTTTCTTTGAGAGGATGATGGGTCAGCGGACAGGCTGGATGTACCCCTCCGCACACAGCAGCTCAGCCAGCAGCACCGCGCCGCCGGCAGCGCCCCGCAGGGTGTTGTGGGAGAGGGAGACGAACTTGTAGTCATACTGGGTGTCGGGGCGCAGACGGCCCATGGAGACAGCCATGCCGCCCTCCAGATTGCGATCCAGTTTGGACTGAGGACGGTCGTTCTCCTCGAAGTAGTGGAGGAATTGCCGGGGGGCGGTGGGCAGCGCCAACTCCTGGGGCCGGCCCTGATAGGTGCGCCAGGCCTCTTTGATCTGCTCCATGGTGGGCTTGTTTTGGAAGGTGACAAAGACAGCGGCGGTGTGGCCGTTGGAGACGGGCACTCGCAGGCACTGGGCGGTGATGTCGGGGGCGGAGGCGTTGACAATGGTCCCGTTTTCCACCCGGCCCCACACCTTCAGCGGCTCCTGCTCGCTCTTCTCCTCCTCGCCGCCAATGTAGGGGATCAGGTTATCCACCATCTCCGGCCAGGTCTCGAAGGTCTTGCCCGCCCCGGAAATGGCCTGGTAGGTGCACACCAGCACCTTCTCAATGCCATAGGAGCGCAGGGGGGTGAGGGCGGGGACATAGCTCTGGATGGAGCAGTTGGACTTGACGGCGATGAAGCCCCGCTGGGTGCCCAGACGCTGCTTCTGGGCGGGGATGACCGCCAGATGTTCCGGGTTCACCTCGGGGATCACCATGGGCACATCGGGGGTCCAGCGGTGGGCGGAGTTGTTGGACACCACCGGGCACTCGTGGCGGGCGTACGCCTCCTCCAGGGCCTGGATGGCCTCCTTGGTCATATCCACCGCAGAAAAGACAAAGTCCACCTGGGAGGAGATGGCCTCCACGTCGTCCTGGGCGCTGAGCAGAACCATGTCCCGGGCTGCCTGGGGAATGGGGATGTCCATGGCCCAGCGGCCTGCCACGGCCTCTTCATACCGCTTCCCGGCGGAGCGGGGGCTGGCGGCCAGAACGGTGAGGCGGAACCAGGGGTGGTGGGCCAACAGGGTGACGAAGCGCTGGCCCACCATGCCGGTGGCGCCGATGATACCTACTTTGTATGTATGCACGGAAAAGACCTCCTCCTGCCCAAGGAAAAGAAGTGGTTGAAAGGTGGGCAGATGTTGTATTATAATAAGCAACGTATGCGTCGTGACGGCGGAAATCCCGCCGCCCACAGGACTCGACGAAATACTTGCTATACATCATAGCATTATCGCGTTAAAGTGTCAATTTATCATTTCCAGATCCGGCGAAAAAAAGAAAAATTTGCACTGCCGTCTCCACCCGTCCAGATTGGGCTTGAGGGCATGGGGACAGAGCATTGTATGAACCGCCCCACAGGGATATACCGGCGGAAGGATGACAGGAACGGTGGGAGTATTGTGAAGACATCTGATTTCTATTTTGATTTGCCCCAAGAGCTCATTGCCCAGACCCCGCTGGAGCGGCGGGACGCCTCCCGGTTGCTCACCTTGGACAAGGTGACGGGG
The DNA here is from genome assembly GCA_018715985.1 of Candidatus Enterenecus avicola. Taxonomy (GTDB): domain Bacteria; phylum Bacillota; class Clostridia; order Oscillospirales; family Oscillospiraceae; genus Enterenecus; species Enterenecus avicola. Next base: position 1,387 of record DVKO01000088.1, on the reverse strand, counting down.
CAGACCGGGCATATGCACTTTTACGACCTGCCCAAGCTGCTGCGGCCGGGGGACTGCCTGGTGCTCAACGACAGCCGGGTGCTGCCCGCCCGGCTGCTGGGTCACCGCGGCGGCGGCGGGGCCTGTGAGGTGCTGCTGCTCATCGACCGGGGGGACAAGGTATGGGAGTGCCTGGTGCGCCCGGGCAAGAAGCTGCGTACCGGAGCCAAGATCAGCTTTGGCGATGGAGAACTCACCGCCGAGGTGGTGGGAGAAGTGGAAGGGGGGAACCGCCTGGTCCGCTTTGACTACCAGGGGATTTTCCTGGAGACCCTGGAGAAGCTGGGCAAGATGCCCCTGCCTCCCTATATCAAGGAGGAGCTGGAGGACGGAGAGCGGTACCAGACCGTGTACTCCCGGGTGGTGGGTTCCGCTGCCGCCCCCACCGCCGGGCTGCACTTTACCCCTGAGCTGCTCCAACAGGTGCAGGACATGGGGGTGAAGGTGTGCTATGTCACCCTCCATGTGGGCCTGGGAACCTTCCGCCCGGTGAAGGCGGAGGAGATTGCCGACCACGAGATGCACTCGGAGTACTGCGTCATCTCCCAGGAGACGGCGGATGTCATCAATGCCACCAAGGCAGCGGGAGGACGGGTGATCTGTGTGGGCACCACCTCCTGCCGCACCATTGAGAGCTGGGCCAATGAGGATGGCACCATGGAGGCCAAGGCGGGGTGGACCAACATCTTCATCTACCCCGGCTACCGCTTCAAAGTGCTGGACGGGCTTATCACCAACTTCCACCTGCCCGAGTCCACCCTCATCATGCTGGTCTCCGCCCTGGCGGGCCGGGAGCACGTGCTGGCGGCCTACCGGGAGGCGGTGGAGAACCGGTATCGGTTCTTTAGCTTTGGAGATGCCATGTTCATCTCCTGAAATGGAATTAAAAGGAGAAAGCCATGTTTGAACTGTTGAAAACCGAGGGACGGGCCCGCCGGGGCCAGCTCACCACCCCCCACGGCACGGTGCAGACGCCGGTGTTCATGAATGTGGGCACTCAGGGTGCCATCAAGGGCGGCCTGTCCGCCTTTGACCTCAAGGACATCGGCTGTCAGGTGGAGCTGTCCAACACCTACCATCTGCATCTGCGCCCCGGCGACGATGTGGTGCGGCAGATGGGCGGGCTGCACAAGTTCATGCGCTGGGACGGGCCCATGCTCACCGACTCCGGTGGATTCCAGGTCTTTTCCCTGTCCGGTCTGCGCAAGATCACCGAGGAGGGGGTCACCTTTGCCTCCCACCTGGACGGACGGCGCATCTTCATGGGCCCCGAGGAGTCCATGCGCATCCAGTCCAACCTGGGCAGCGACATCGCCATGGCCTTTGACGAGTGCGTGGAGAACCCCGC
>DVKO01000087.1 GCA_018715985.1 Candidatus Enterenecus avicola | reverse complement strand
CATGTCCCCGAAAAAAACAGATTTCAATTTATTTTTCCATCTTCGGATGGAAAAACTCTGCCGAGGGCTTTTTGACGATGCAAGATCATCTGTCCTTCTTGCATTGACGTGAGGCTTTTCGACAGTCTGAGTTCCCCTTACACAGGGGAGCCTTTGAGTGTGGTAGTTTCTCACACTTTATGCCACCGCAAAGACTTGAAATAACGTCTTACCTCCGTCGATGCGTTCCCGAATGTTCTGGCTCACCCTCTGTATCCGGGCAAAACATCGTTTTGCCGCTTCCACATCGCCGTATACCTTCCACGGCCCGCACAGCTTGAAATTCTGCCCCTTGTGTTCCATGAAGCCCACCACATCCTCCACGGGATAGCCCAGGAAGAGGCCAATTTCATGGGGAAAAGTGCCGCCCTGGTCAACCCGCTGGCTCAGATGGGCCAAAACCTGCTCCAGGGGCTGGCTCAAGTCGTAGCCCCAGGGTGCAAGGATTTCCCCCACTCCAGGCCGGGCCAGGGTCTTGGCCAACTGCCGAGGCCGATAGACCAAAATCAACTCATGCCGGGCGCAGGAGCACAGGGGAGAAAAACAGATCCCTCGCCGGGCAAACGCCCGCTGGTACTTCCGCAGCTCCGCGTCCAGCTGTGGAAATTCTCCACGCCGCAGAGAGATGAGGTTGGCGGGAGCCACGCCGGTGAGCGCAGGTGCGCAGTGGGTGGCAAACAGTTGATCCAATGTGTACTGCATGGTGTGCCTCCTTTTGGTTAGCTTTTGCTAACTGCATACAGGTTAGCACACACTAACCTTCTTGTCAAGGGGCAGTTTCAAAAAAGGCGATGTGGGCATTTCCCCACATCGCCTTTTTCTCATTGATTTGATCGCAGCTCCGCCTGTTCCAGCCGGATCTGGGTCAATCCGCTGGACTCGTAGGTGGCAAACACGCCGGTAACGGTGACCGTACTGCCCAACTCCGGGTACTGGGCGGGCGGCTGAGCCAGGACAAACTCCACCCCTTGGGCGCAGCAGGCGGTGGCATCCGAGATGAGGCAGGCCATGTAGTCCGGATTTGGCTGTCCATTGACCACCTGATACACTAGATTGCCCTTCATCCGCACGGTTTTTCCCACATAGCTCTGGGGGTTGGAGGCCATGTTGTATACCTCCGCGTAGACCAGGGTGGAGGAGAGCTGGGTCAAATCCACATCTGCGTCCACCCCTTGGCTCTGCCGGGGGGCCGCGTCACCGCCGCAGGCGGCCAAGGACAGGGCCAGACACAGGGCCAGCAGTGAGGCTGTCCATCTTTTCATCCCTTGACACCTCCCACCACACTCATGAAGACAAACACCATCAGATTGGCCGCCACAACGGTGGAGCCTACGGGGGTGCCTGCCATCACTGAGACCAGGATTCCCACCAGGGCGCACACCACCGAAATGACGGCAGCACCCACCACCACGCCCCGGAAGCTGCGGATCACCCGCATGGCGGACAGGGCGGGAAAGACGATGAGGGCGGAGATGAGCAGCGAGCCCACCAGGTTCATGGCCAGCACAATGACCACGCCCACCACCACGGCCAAGGCAAGACGATACGCTCTCACCGGCATACCGGCGGCCTGGGCAAAGGTCTCGTCAAAGGTGATGGCGAAGAGCTTGTGGTAGCACAACACAAACAGAGCCAGCACCGCCGCCGACAGCCCCACGCACAACCACACCTCCAGGGGACGCAGGGTGAGGATGGAGGTGGAGCCAAAGAGGGTGGTGCACACGTCTCCGGACAGGTTCACCGACGAGGAGAACAGGTTCATGAGCAGATAGCCGATGGCCAGGGAACTCACGGACACCATGGCAATGGCGGCATCCCCCTGGAGGTTCCACCGTTTTCCCCCACACAGCAGCACAATGGCACACGCCACCGTCAGGGGCAGCACCAGCAGCATCTGGTGGGTCAGGTTGAGCACCGCCGCCAGGGACATGGCCCCAAAGGCGGCGTGGGACAGACCGTCCCCCAAAAAGGACATCCGCCGCAGCACCAACGTCACCCCCAACAGAGAAGAACACAGGGCGATGAGCACCCCCGCAATCAGAGCGTAGCGGACAAAGGGGTAGCTGAGGTAGATCACCAGCTTGTCCATCACCCATCCCTCCTCTCGTGGGAGGCATAGAACTCCGGAGTCTGCTTCATGTGCAGGATGTGGGTGGCGTAGGCGCCCATCCCTTCCAGATCATGGGACACCATGAGAATGGCCATTCCCTCCCGGTTGAGCCGGTGAATAAGCCGATACATCTCCGCCGTCCCCTCCGGGTCCAGCCCTGCCACCGGCTCGTCCAGCAGCAGCATGGTATCGGCCCCACACAGGGCCCGGGCCAAACGCACCCGCTGCTGCTGGCCCCCGGACAGGGTGCGGTAGCTGCGCTTTGACAGGTGGGCAACCCCCATGCGTTCCAGGTTCACCCTCACCCGACGTCTCTCCTCCCGGGAGAGGAAGGGCCGGGCGCCCATGCGGGGCGCGCAGCCGGAGCAGACGATCTCCTCCACCGTGGCGGGAAAGTCCCGCTGCACCGCCGTCTGCTGGGGCAGGTAGCCCAGATCCCGGCGTCTGAGCCCCTCCCCCAGGGTGATGCGCCCAGCCAGGGGCGGCTGGAGCCCCAACAGGGTGCGCAACAGGGTGCTCTTCCCCACCCCGTTGTCCCCGATGACACACCAATAGTCGCCCCGGTTCACATCCAAGTTCAACCCCTGGACCAGCACGGTTTTCTGGTAGCCCAGGGCCAAGTCTTTACAGGTCATCAACGCCATTCTCAGCCCTCACTTTGCAACGCCTGGGCCAAAGCCTGCAAATTGGCCTCCATGGCGGAGAGGTAGGTCATCCCCTCCCGGGCCTGCTGCTGGGTCACCGCCTGGAGGGAGTTGAGCCGGGCCACCGTCTGCTTGTTCTGACTGGTGTTTTCCCACACGGTCCGGGCCAAGCTGCCGTCGCTGCCCTCAATGGTGAGCACGCAGGGCAAGTCCAGCCCCTGGAGGGTGGTGGCCAGGAAGGCCACCGTCTCAAAGCTGGCCTCGGTCTCCGCCGAGCAGCCGGCAAAGGCGGCGTAATACCGGATGCCGTAGTCGTCCAGAAGGTAGCGGAAGGGGAAACGGTCACAGAAGAGCACCGTGTCATACTTGGCCCCCTGGACCATGGTCTGGTAGTCCTGGTCCAGCAGCTCCAGCTTGGTCTGGTAGGCGCTCTGCCCATCCAGATAGGTCTGGGCGTGGGCAGGGTCTGCCTGTCCCAGCTTCTGGGCCAGGATCTGGGTGAGGAAGGCGGCGTTTTTCACGGACAGCCAGATGTGCTCGTCCGTCTCGTGTTCGTGTTCCTCTTCATGCTGGTGGTCGTGGTCCTCCTCCACCCCGGGCAGAGGCTCCTCCTCTTTCACCCGGTCTCCCAGCTCTTCCATGAGGTTAACCACCACCCGGCCCTCCTTGCCTCCCTGGGCCAGGGCCTCCTCCATCCAGCTCTCTGACTCGCCGCCCACATACACCAGCACATCACAGTTGGAAATGGTCACCAGATCCTCCACTGTGGGCTGGTAGCTGTGCACGTCCACCCCGTTTTTCATCAGCCAGGTCACATCCACCCCCTGGCTGTTCTCCCCCGCGATCTCCCGTACCCAGTCATATGCGGGAAAAACGGTGGTGACCACCGACAGCTTTTTCTTCTCTTCTCTCTGCTCTCCTTGGGAGGGCGCAGGAGCACACCCCGCCAACACCAGCAGGGACAAACACAATAACATCCATCGTTTCACAGGTAAAACCTCCAATTTTCTGGTAAAATGAACATCAAAAGTCCGAAGGGCGTCCATGCCCAGCAAGCCTGCCCCAGGTGGTGGCAGACCTTCCCTTCTGTGTACAATACACCTGCTTTAATTGGATAGTTTCACCTTGAGGGAGATGAGGGTGGAGGCGACGGCCTCCACCCCCCGGCTGGCCCGGTACAGGGTCTCCCCCAGTCCGGGCGTCGGCAGCGTCACGCCGCTGCTCCCCTGGAGCGCGGTGTGGGTCAGCTGCTGCCGGTTGTGGTGGAGCTGGTGGCAAACCACGCAGCCCTCTCCCCCGCAGTGGTGGTGCAGCACATGGCTGGAAAACCCCAGGCTGAGCACCAACAGCAGCACAAAACCCAGACACACCAGGGCGGACCACACCCGCCGACCACTCTTCACGGCTTACACCCCCCTTTCCAGGAAACATTGGGTCCCATTATAGTGGCCCTGTCCCCCCTTGTCAATGGAGAAGTTAGCCATGGATAACAGTGGGATTTCTCCCCTGATTGCGCAAAAAACAGCCGCTGCTGATGCAGCGGCTGTTTTTGGTTGGTTTGGGGATGGTGAGACGTGGAATTACTCCTCGTCGCCCTCGATGGAGATGGAGAGGACCTCGTCCTCCTCCACACCCTCCTGGGTGTCCTCCACGTCGTCCGTTTGGGGCTCTTCGGCCTCACGGGCAGCCTGGGCGGCGGCGTTGACCGCATCGAAGCGGCTCTCCTCCTGGGGCATCTCGTCCTCGATCTTGTCATACTTGCGGTAGGCAGCCAGGCCGGAACCGGCGGGGATGAGCTTACCGATGATGACGTTCTCCTTCAGACCCAGCAGGTGGTCCACCTTGCCCTTGATGGCGGCCTCGGTGAGCACCTTGGTGGTCTCCTGGAAGGAGGCGGCGGACAGGAAGGACTCGGTGGCCAGAGAGGCCTTGGTGATACCCAGCAGCAGGCGGGTGCAGGTGGGCAGGCGCAGCTCCTCGCCGTTCTCCTGCTTCTCGCCGGCGGCGATGCGCTCCTCCACCGCCTTGTAGGCATCCTTATACTCGATGATGTCCACGGTGGAGCCGGACAGCAGGGTGGAATCCCCGGCGTCCTCTACCCGCACCTTGCGCATCATCTGACGGGCAATGACCTCGATGTGCTTGTCGTTGATGTCCACGCCCTGCTGACGGTAGGGCTTCTGAACTTCCTGGATGAGGTAGTTGTGGACCGCGTCCACACCGCGCACCCGCAGCACGTCGTGGGGGGACAGGGCGCCGTCGGTGAGCTCCTGACCCTTGACCACCTTGTCCCCGGACTTGACCCGGATCCCGGCGCTGTACGGAATGGCGTAGGTGACCACCTCGCCGTCGTCGGCGGTGATGGTGACGTTGCACAGGGTGGCGCGCTTGGCCTCCTCCAGGGTGACGGTGCCGGAGATCTCGGCCAGCTGGGCCATCTTCTTGGGCTTGCGGGCCTCAAACAGCTCCTCAACACGGGGAAGACCCTGGGTGATGTCGCCGCCGGCCACGCCGCCGGTGTGGAAGGTACGCATGGTCAGCTGGGTGCCGGGCTCGCCGATGGACTGGGCGGCGATGATACCAACCGCCTCGCCCTGGCCCACAGGCTCGCCGAAGGCCATGTTCATGCCGTAGCACTTGGCACACACGCCGTTGCGGGCCTCACAGGTGAGCACGGAGCGCACCCGGATGGACACCTTCCGGTCGGGATCGCCCTCGGCCTCGGCCTGCTCCCGCAGCTTGGCCTCGATCATGTTGGCCTGCTCGGCGCTGACCATCTCGTGGTGGCCCACCAGAACCTCGCCGGTGCGGAAGTCCTTGAAGTCCTCGCACAGGTAGCGGCCACGCAGACGCTCGTTGAGGGGCTCGATGACCTGGCCGTTCTCGCTGATCTCGAACACGGTGATGCCGTCGTGGGTACCGCAGTCCTCCTCCCGGATGATGACCTCCTGGGACACGTCCACCAGACGGCGGGTCAGGTAACCGGAGTCGGCGGTACGCAGAGCGGTATCGGCCATGCCCTTTCGGGCGCCTCTGGAGGAGATGAAGTATTCCAGCACGGACAGACCTTCACGGAAGTTGGCCTTGATGGGGATCTCGATGGTACGGCCGGAGGTATCGGCCATCAGGCCGCGCATACCAGCCAGCTGACGGATCTGAGCGGCAGAACCACGGGCGCCGGAGTCGGCCATCATGAAGATGGGGTTGTAGCGGTCCATGCTCTTTTGCAGGGCGTCGGACACCTCGGCGGTGGTCTTTTCCCAGGCGGACACCACCAGGCGGTACCGCTCCTCGTTGGTGAGGAAGCCGCGCTTGTACTGGTTCTCGATCTTCACAACTTCCTTCTCGGTGTTGGCGATCAGTTCCGCCTTCTGGGGAGGCACGGTCATATCGGCAATGGCCACGGTCAGAGAGCCGCGGGTGGAGAACTTGTAACCACGGGCCTTGATGGTGTCCAGCACGGTGGCGGACACGGTGAAGCCATGCTTTTCGATGCACTTGTCCACGATCTTGGCCAGCTGCTTTTTGCCGCAGACGAAGTTGATTTCGGGCTGGAAAGCCTGCTCGGGGTCGTTGCGGTCCACAAAGCCCAGATCCTGGGGGATGCCCTCGTTGAAGATCAGGCGACCCACGGTGGTGCGCACCATCTTCTCCTGGGTCACGCCGTCGATCTCGGCGGTGCGGCGCACCAGAATGGGCTCGTGGAGGTCCAGCTCGCCCTCGTCATAGGCCAGCTTGGCGGACTGATCGTCCTCGAAGCTCTGGTAGACCTCCCGTGCCTTGCCGTCCACAGCCTCGGCGCACAGGGCGGGGGTGGTGCGGTACCAGCGGTCCGCCTCCTCGTCCCGCACCCAGATGCGGTCGTTGAGCCCCACCTCGCCCCGCTCCAGAGCGGCAGCGGCCTCGGCGGTGGTGTTGTAGGAGCAGTCGGGGTCGTGCTGGGGGTCACGCTCGTAGGTCAGGTAGTAGGAGCCCAGCACCATGTCCTGGGTGGGCACGGCCACGGCGCCGCCGTCGGAGGGCTTCAACAGGTTGTTGGCAGCCAGCATCAGGATGCGGGCCTCGGCCTGGGCCTCGGCGGACAGGGGCACGTGGATGGCCATCTGGTCGCCGTCGAAGTCGGCGTTAAAGGCGGTACACACCAGGGGGTGGAGCTTCATGGCGCGGCCTTCCACCAGCACCGGCTCGAAGGCCTGGATGCCCAGACGGTGGAGGGTAGGAGCACGGTTGAGCATGACGGGGTGCTCCTTGATGACAAACTCCAAAGCGTCCCACACGGCGGGAGAGGCCTTATCCACCATCTTCTTGGCGGACTTGATGTTGTTGGCGT
>DVKO01000086.1 GCA_018715985.1 Candidatus Enterenecus avicola | reverse complement strand
GATGTGTTTTTTTCGATGCTCATATCCCCGAAAAAACAGATTTGATTTATTTTTCCATCCTCGGATGGAAAAACTCTGCCGAGGGCTTTTTGACGATGCAAGATCATCTGCCCTTCTTGCATTGACGTGAGGTTTTTCGACAGTCTGCGCCCTCCTTTGGTTGACAAAGGAGGGCTTCTCTTATAAAATAAATGTCGATATACTGAAAAGGGGCGTGTTGCGCCCCGAAGAATGGAATTAAATGGAAGATTGTCGCCCTTTTGGGTGACAATCTGTGAGAGAACAAGGAGAGTCTATGTTGCACAGTGGCAGAAGAATGGAGAAGAAAACCAGGACGCTGGCAGGGGTTGCCGCAGTCTTTTTTGCCTGCATCGTGGTTCTGTCTGCGTTTGTGGCCGTGTACGCCGGCAACGTGCGCTACGGCGTGGTCACGGGCACGGAGGTGGGGCTGAGCGTCCGGGAGGGGGCAGGCACCACCTACACCCGGCTTGGCCTGATCTATGACGGTACCACCGTCACCATCACGGGGGAAAAGAAGGCCTCGGATGGGGTGCTGTGGTACGCCATTGACTACAACGGTGGCACCGGCTATGTCAGCGGCCAGTACATCCGCCTTATCAACGCTCCGGAGGACGACAAGGAGTTCGAGGCGTACTTAAAGGAGCAGGGCTTCCCGGAATCCTATTGGGATGGGCTCAAGCTGCTCCACGCCATGTACCCCGAATGGGTGTTCCGGGCAGACCACAACGGCTTTGACTGGGACTATGCCGTAGACCAGGAGTCCAAGATCGGCAACAGCCTGGTGCAGTCCACCTCCAAGTCCAGCTGGAAGTCCACCGACCCCAAGGCGTACAACTGGGACACCGGGGTGTGGGCTACCTATGACAGCGGTGGCTGGGTGGCAGCGTCCCGGGAGATCGTGGCCTACTACATGGACCCCCGGAACTTCTTGAGCCAGAACAGCATCTTCCAGTTCCTGCTCCAGAGCTTCGACGCCAAGGTGCAGAACGTGGCGGGGGTGGAGCGGCTGGTGGATGGCACCTTCCTGGACGCCACCGTCACCGACACCGACGGCAAGAAAATTTACTATCCCCAGGTGATTTTTGACGCCGGCAAGAAGGCGGGGGTCAACCCCTACGTGCTGGCCGCCATGATTGTCCAGGAACAGGGCACCAAGGGAGAGAGTCATAGCGTATCAGGGAAACATCCGCAATATCCTGGATATTTCAATTTCTATAACATCGGTGCATATGCTACTGCGACGAATACAGCCATTACTAACGGGCTTATCTACGCCAAGGGCGGCGCCAGCGGCCAAGGTACCAGCAACGGGCGACCCTGGAACAGCCGGGTGCGGGCCATCACCGGCGGCGCCCAGTTCTACGCCGACGGGTATGTGTCCGCCGGACAGGACACCATGTACTTAAAGCGATTCAACGCCCAGGGGGACAACCCCTTTACCCACCGATACATGACCAGCGTGTGGGGCGCCTCCTCCGAGGGCCTGAGTCTGGCCAGAGGGTACAGTGAGGAGCTGCGCCAGTCCCCCCTGGTGTTCTCCATTCCCGTGTACGAGAATATGCCGGACACCCCCTGTGCCCAGCCCACCGGGGACGGCTCCCCCGACAACCGGCTGAGCAGCCTGAAGGTGGGAAGCTATTCCCTCACCCCCGCGTTTAACAACGACACCAGCTCGTACAGTGTCACGGTGCCCTATTCCGTTTCCTCCGTCACCATCACCGCCACCCCTAAGAACGGTGAGGCCAAGGTCAGTGGGGCGGGGAACGTGTCGCTGAAGGTGGGGAGCAACACGGTGAAGCTCACCGTCACAGCGGAAAACGGCAGCCAGCGCACCTTCACCCTCACCATTGCCCGCCAGGCCAACACCGGTGGCTTCTCGGTCAACCCCAAGTATGACGTGGGCGGGACCAACTATGTCTCCGGCATCACCGTGGGCACCAAGGTGTCCGATTTTGTGAAGAATCTGAACATTGTGGGGGGCTACGCCCAGGTGAAGAATGCCAGCGGCGCCAACAAGCAGAACAGCGCTGTGGTGGCCACCGGGGACACGGTGTCTATCTACTACGACAACGGCACCCAGTACGCCAAGTGGACGGTGCTGATCTACGGGGATGTCAACGGGGATGGCATCATCTCCAATTCTGACCGCATCATGATCCGCAACCATGTTTTGAATCTAAATAAGCTATCTGGCATCTACTTCGATGCGGCGGATGTCAACAAGGACAAACAGGTATCCAATACCGACGGCGTCCTGGTACGCAATCACAACTTGGGGCTGTCATCCATTAAACAATAGGAGCAAATTCATGAAAAACATTTTTGCACGTAAGTGGGCGGCCCTGGTTGTGGCTTTGACCCTGATTATCACCCTCGCGACTCCTCTGAGCCGAGCGGCTCAGTCCTGCACCGTCAACTTTTCCGATCCCTCCGTTACCGTGGGGAACAACGTCACCATCAACGTATGGGTGACGGGCAAGGTGGCTGCGGCCTCCATTCGTATGGCCTATAATTCCGACTACCTGCAGTTTGTCTCTGTGTCCGGCGGCATGAGCCGCTATGACAACGGCACAGTGCTCTTGTATAACGAGAGCTATCCTGGTGGAAATATGAGCTTTTCCATGACTTTTAAGGCGTTGAAAACGGGGGAAACCACGGTCACCTGTGCAAACCGGGATATTGTGGATGACAACGCAGAACAGATGTCGGTGAATATGGGCAATTCAGTGGTTACCATCACGGCTCCCTACACCGCCTCCTCCAACAACAACCTCGGCTCCCTGTCCATCAGCCCCGGCACCCTGTCCCCCGGCTTCTCCGCCGGCACCACCAGCTACCGGGCCTCGGTGTCCAACTCCACCACCAGCGTGGCGGTGTCCGCCACCGCCGCAGACGGGAAGGCCAGGGTGGCCGTGTGGGGCAACACCGGGCTGGACGTGGGCAACAACACCGTCACCGTCCAGGTCACGGCGGAGAACGGCAGTAAAAAGACCTACACCATCACCGTCAACCGGGCCGCGGGGAGCACGGGGGGCAACACCGGCGGGAGTGCCCCGGCCCCCGACGACACCCCCAGTCCCTCCCCCACCGCCACCCCGGAGCCTCAGGTGACGGTCACCCTGCCCGATGACACCCAGCTGCCCGTCTCCAATCAGCTGCCCGAGGGCGTCAGCGTCCCGGCGGGCTTTGAGCCGTCCCAGCTGGAGGTGGATGGACTGAGCATCCCCACCGCCGTACACAAGGAGGGGAACCTCACGGCGGTGTATCTGGCGGGGGATGAGGAGCACCCGGCGGGCTTCTACTTCTACAACGAAAAGACCCGGGAGGTCCAGCCCATGACCCAGGTGGCCATGTCCTCCGGCAAGCTGGTGCTGGTGGACCTGCCCCAGGACCTGGAGCTGCCCCAGGGGTATGCCTCCACCCTCATGGAGCTGGGCGGCCAGCAGCACACGCTGCTCATTCCCGACGGAGTGGAGGAGCCCAACCACTACATCATCTGCGCCCTGGACGAGGAGGGCGTGATGGGGCTGTATCTGTACGACGTGGCGCAGGAGAGCTTCCAGCGCTACCAGTTCCTCCAGCTGCCCCAAGAGGAGCCGGAGCAGACAGAGGAGCCGGAAGAGACCGGATTTGTCCTCTCCCTCTTTGGTCGGGACCTCCAGACCGGCATGAGCAACCCCGCGGTGTCCTACCTGCTGGTGGGCCTTGCCGCCCTGGCGCTGGTGCTGTTGGTGGCGGTGATCGTTCTGGCCGCGTGCCTGGCCAAGAGCCGCAAGCGGCTGCGCCTGGCCCAGATGCGCCAGGAGGAGGAGCGGCAGCGCCGCATCGTTGACGGGCCCAGCCTCACCGTGGATGAGATCCTGGCAGAGCAGAGGCGGGAGCAACAGCAAGACCACGACGACACAGAAGTATAACAGTGAAAACACCGGGCGGATGCAGCGAAGAGGCTGCATCCGCCCGGTGTTTTTTTGTCGTTAAGAGTTGGGACGGCAGGCCCGCACCACCGACAGGGGAGGTACCGGGCGGGGGAGCCGCATATGGAACACCATCTGAGGGTGCCGGGGCTGGGCCAGGGTGAAGCCCTCCCCGTCGGTCATCAGGGGCGCGGTGAGGGGGAAGGCGGGCACGTCAGGGCCCACCACCTCAATCTCATCTCCGGCGGTAAACTTGTTGCGCAGGGAGAGGGTGGCGTTGCCGTCCTGGTCACAGGCGGTGACGATGGCCAGCACCTGCCACTGGCGGATGTACCGGGCCGAGTCGGTGTACTGTCCCGGCTGGCCGAAGTAGAAGCCGGTGGAGTAGTGGCGGTGGCTGACCTTGTCCACCTCCGCCCGCCACACGGGCTCCAGAGGACGGCCCTCCATGGCCGCGTCAATGGCGTGGCGATAGGCGGCGGTGGTCATGGCGGCATAGTAGGCGCTCTTGGCCCTGCCCTCAATTTTCAGAGAGTCCAGACCCGCCTGGAGCAGCTGGGGCACATGGTCAATGAGGCACATATCCCGGCTGTTCATAATGAAGGTCTCCCCGTTCTCCTCAAAGACAGGGAAGTACTCCCCGGGCCGCTTCTCCTCCATAAGGGCGTACTGGTAGCGGCAGGGCTGGGCGCAGGCGCCCCGGGCGGCGTCCCGCCCGGTCATATAGTTGGACAGCAGGCACCGCCCCGAGTAGCTTACGCACATGGCCCCGTGGACGAAGGCCTCCACCTCCAGCCCCTGAGGGGCCTTGGCGCAGATCTCGGCCACCTCGTCCAGGGACAGCTCCCGGGCCAGAATCACCCGCTTGGCCCCCAGCTCGTGCCACACCCGGGCCATCTCATAGTTGGTGATGCCGGTCTGGGTGGACATATGCACCTCCACGTGGGGGGCATAGCGGTGGGCCAGGGAGAGCACGTCCACCCCGGCGCCAATCACCGCATCCACCCCGATGGACTCCAGAAACTCCAGGTATTCCGGCAGCTTGGCGATCTCGTGGTTGCGGGCCAGGGTGTTGCAGGTCACGTGTACCCGCACCCCCTTGGCGTGGGCCAGCGCCACCGCCCGGGCCATCTCCTCCCGGTCGAAGTTGCCGGCAAAGGCCCGCATTCCGAAGGTGTTTCCCGCCAGGTACACGGCGTCAGCCCCGTAGGCCAGGGACATGGTGAGACGTTCCATGTCCCCGGCAGGGGCCAGCAGCTCAGCCTTCTTCATTGCCGGTCCCATACTTCTCCACCAGGGCCTGGTGCTGGGCATAGGTCTTGGAGAACTCGTGCCGCTTGGTCTCGGGGTTGAGCACGTAGTAATAGTAGCTGGTGTCCTCCGGCTTGATGGCGGCGTACAGGGCGGTCATACCGGGGTTGGAGATGGGCCCGGCAGGGAGTCCCTGGTAGAGATAGGTGTTGTAGGGGGAGTCAATGGCCTTGTCCGCCTCCGTGGGCACCTTGCCGCCGTTGAGGTAGACCAGGGTGGCGTCAATTTGCAGATAGCCCTGGGTCTCCGCGCTGGTATTCTCCAGACGGTTGTAGATGACCGAGGCGATGGTGGCGTAGTCCTTGCCGTCGGTCTCCTTTTCGATCATGGAGGCGATGGTGACGATGTCGTGGAGGGAGTACTTGCTCTCCTCGTTGAACTGATCCAGATAGTCTCCCATCTTGGCCTCAAAGTTCACCAGCATCTTGTTGAGGACGTACTTGGCGTCATCGCCCAGGTAGAAGGTGTAGGTGTCGGGGAAGAGGTAGCCCTCCAGGCGGTGGTAATCCCCCAGGGGCAGGCCCTTGAGCCAGCTGAAGTTGTAGTCCCAGTTGGCGGACATATCCTGCAGCTTTTCCACGGTGGTCACGCCCTGCTCCTCCAGCAGCTGGAACAGCTGGTCGATGGTGTAGCCCTCGGGAATGGTGATGTCGATGGTCTGACGGGTGGAAGAGGAGGAGCTCATGTTGGTCACCAGGGCCCGGTAGTCCATGTTGGTGTTGAGCTCGTAGGTGCCCGGAGTGATCTTATCGTCGGCGTTGGAGAACAGGCCGTAGAGGTGGAAGAGAAATTTGTACTCGATGAGACCCTTGTCTTTCAGGTCGTCCACCACTTTGCCGAAGCTCTCGTCGTTGTCCACCGTGACGATCACCGAGGTGTACTCCTTGTTCAGAGCCAGCAGGTCGTTGGCCCAGATCCAGCCCACCGTGGCCAGCACGGCGGACATTCCCACAATAAACAGGGCATAGAGCAGGGCAAATGCCGCCTTGGACCGGTGGGTCTTTTTCCGGTTGCGGGAGACCCTGGGGCGCCGCTGGGGCTGCTGGGGGGTGTTGGAACGTTGTTCTGACATTTTTTTGTTTCACTCCTCATCAGGATAGGTTGTCTCAAGATTTTCAGCGGAGGGGAGGGAACCAATCTCGCCGTGGCGACATAGTATAGCGCAGACACGGGGACGGGCGCCGACTCCGGCGCCGCAACCGAACACGCTGCGGCGCCCGAGCCGGTACCTGTACCGGAAATCTTATGTGAGGTGACTTGTTATGTGTTGTGGTAACAATGGTTTCGGCGGCGGCTGCTGGTGGATCATCATCCTGGTACTCATTCTCTGCTGCTGCTGCGGCAACGGTATGGGCGGCAACAACTGCGGCTGCGGCAATGGCTGCGGCAACAACTGCGGCTGCGGCTGCAACGACGGCTGCTGCTAATCCCAACGGGCTGGCTGGGGCGGAGGGGCATGGCCTCTCCGCCCTTGGTGTTGGTCAGCCGTCGGTGAGCACCAGCTGCACCGGTATGTCGTAGTCGGCATGGGGCAGCTGCTCCTGGAGCCGGTCGGAGGGACACACCGACACGGTGAAGCCGGGGTAATCCTTCAGCCACCGATCATAGTACCCTCCGCCCTGGCCCAGGCGGTACCCCGCCCGGTCGCACATCATGTTGGGGACCAGCACCACGTCGATGTCCCCGGGGGGGATGATGGGGCAGTCCCCGTCCGGCTCCGGGATGCCGTAGTGGTTGGGAATGAGCTGATCCAGGCTGGTGATGGCTCTGGCCTCCATTTTACGCTGGGGCAGACACACCGGAAGGACCACCCGTTTGCCCATGGCCAGCAGCTGCTCCATGAGAGGGGTGGTGTCCGGCTCCCGGCCCACGCCGTAAAAGACCATGACGGTGTGGGCCGCTTCCACCTGGGGCAGGGCCAGAAACTGCTCCATCAGGTGGGGAACATGGGCACGGGGCAGCGCTGCGGCCTGCCGGCGCAGACGCTCCTTGTGCTCCTGGGGGGTCATGCCATGTAGTGGATGCCGCCCTGTACCTTCCGGGCCACGTCGGCGCCGGCCAGGGTGGTGAGCAGAGCCAGGCCAAAGTCAAAGCTGGACCCGGCGGCCCGGCCGGTGATGAGGTGGCCGTCCACCACGTAGGGCTCCTCCATGCAGGGCACAGCGCCCGCCTTCACCAGCTCTCCCTCCATACCGGGATAGCACACCGCCCGGGTGCCGGGGGCCAGGACGCCGGCCCGGGCCAGCAGGGTGGGGGCGGCGCAGATGGCGCTCAACCACACCTGGGGGTCCGCAGCGGCCTGGCGGATGAGGGCCATGGCGGCCTCGTCGTGCTCCAGTACATCCACCCCGCCCAGTCCGCCGGGCAGCATCACCAGATCGCCGGGGGCCAGCTTCACCTGGTCCAGGGTCACATCGGCGGCGACGGTGACGCCCTGGGCGCTGGTGACGGTGGCGCCGGAGACGCCCACCAGAGACACGGGCACATTGCCCCGCCGCAAAACATCAGCCGGGGCCAGAGCCTCGACGGTCTCAAACCCGTTTCCCAAGAGAATGTATACCATGATAAATTCCTCCTTTTGATGTGTATGGCTTAAATGTACTGCATGATGTCCTGATGAATTTCCTCCACCGAGCGCAGACGGCCCTCCTGATCCACGCAGGGGATGCGCTGCCAGCCATAGAGCTGGGCGGCCTGGGCTGCGGCCTGGGCACAGGCGGAGAGATAGGCGGTGTCCACCTCATGGATGTCCGCCTGGGTGTGGGTCGTGGCCTCCCGGCGGCGGAGATTGGCCACTGCCAGATGGGTGGGCATATCCAGCCAGATCACCTGATCGGGGCGGGGCAGCCCCATGCGGCTGTACTCCAGATCAAAGAGCCAGTGGAAGAACGCCTCCCGCTGCTGCTGGGGCAGCTTGGCGGCCTGGTGCACCGCGTTGGAAGTGGTGTACCGATCCATCACCATCAGACCCCCGGCCTGATAGTACCCCCCCCACTCCTGCTTGTACCCGGCGTAGCGGTCCACCGCAAAGAAGGTGGAGGCGGCGTAGGCGTTGACGTCGTCCGGGTGGGAGCCAAAGGCGCCGCCCAGATACATCCGCACCAGGGCGGAGGACTCCGCCTCATAGCGGGGGTAGCGGATGGTGCGAAAGGTGCGGCCCTGGGCCTGGAGCGCCTGGCAGCACCGCTGAAATTGGGTGGACTTTCCAGACCCGTCCGTCCCCTCAAATACGATCAGTTTTCCAGCCATGGGGCTGACCTCCTTGGGCATACTTATCTGTGTATCAGTATAGCATAGTCCCGGGGGAAAGTCCATGCCCGGCAAAGTTGTTTCCCTTTCGTTCACATTTCTCCAAAAAGAACTTGACATCAATGCGTTAAAGCATTATACTGACTGCAACGAGCCAAAGGGCTCGTATTTCGGGCTCAGACACTTTGATGGCTAAAAGCGTTGAAGCGCCTTGGAGAGGATAGGAGGAAGAAACATGAAACAGAGATGGAGAGCAGGCGCCGCTTTGCTGGCGCTGACCATGGCAGCGGGGCTGGCAGGCTGCGGCAATCAGTCCGCCCAACAGAGCCAGTCCGGCGGGGAAAAGGACAGCTATGTGGTGGGCATTGTCCAACTGGCCCCCCACGACGCCCTGGACCAGGCCACCCAGGGGTTCCAGGATGCGGTGAAGGAGGCCCTGGGAGACAAGGTGACCTTTGACTTCAAGAATGCCGCCAACGATCCCGCCACCTGTGCCACCATTGCCAACGGCTTTGTCTCTGCGGAGGTGGACCTCATCATGGCCAACGCCACACCTGCGGTGCAGGCGGCGGCAGCGGCCACCGGCGACATCCCGGTGCTGGGCACCTCGGTGACCGAGTACGGGGTGGCCTTTGGCATCAAAGACTTTTCCGGCACGGTGGGGGGTAACGTCTCCGGCACCTCCGACCTGGCCCCTCTGGACCAGCAGGCGGCCATGATCCAGACCTGGTGCCCCGACGCCAAAACGGTGGGGCTGCTCTACTGCTCGGGTGAACCCAACAGCCAGTACCAGGTGGACACCGTCCAGGGCTACTTGGAGGAGATGGGCTACACCTGTACCCAGTACCCCTTCTCGGACTCCAACGACATTGCGGCAGTGACCACCACGGCGGCGGCCAACAGCGACGTGATCTATGTGCCCACCGACAACACGGTGGCCACCAACGCCTCCATCGTGGATAACATCTGCCGTCCCGCCAAGATCCCCGTCTTTGCCGGGGAGCAGGGCATCTGCGCCGGCTGCGGCGTGGCCACCCTGTCCATCAGCTACTACGACCTGGGAGTGACCACCGGCGAGATGGCGGTGAAGATCCTCACCGGCCAGGCGGACATCTCTCAGATGCCCATTGAGTATGCCCCCCAGTTTACGCCCATGTACAATGCGGAGATCTGCAAGGACCTGGGCCTGACGCCCCCGGAGGGGTACACCGCCATTGAGGCGGACGGCTAACAGCGGTTCCACAAGAGAGCGGGGTTTCCCCTCGCTCTCTTGTGTTACGTCAGATTGAAGGAGGAAAACCCATGCTGGATTTCGTCAACGCCCTGCCCGGCGCCGTGTCCCAAGGCCTCATATGGGGTATTATGGCCATCGGCGTCTATCTCACCTATAAAATTCTGGACATTGCCGACCTGACGGTGGACGGCTCCTTCTGCACCGGGGGCGCCGTGTTTGTGGTGCTCTTTTCCCAGGGGGTCAACCTGTGGCTGGCCCTGGCTGCGGCCACGCTGTCAGGGATGGCGGCGGGACTGGTCACCGGGCTGCTCCACACCATGTGCGGCATTCCGGCCATTCTGGCGGGCATTCTGACCCAGCTGGGGCTGTGGTCGGTGAACCTGGCCATCATGTCCATGAAGGCCAACGTGGCCCTGAACATCATCAACCCCGACGTGCTCAACCAGCTGCTGGTGTCCCTGCGCTTTGTCCAGGACGTGGCCAGCGGCGCCCGCCCCCTCTGGCAGCATCCCATCTTTGTGGCGGGGATGTTCACTCTGGTCATCATCGCCGCGCTGTACTGGTTCTTCGGCACGGAGCTGGGTTGCTCCATCCGTGCCACCGGCGCCAACCAGGCCATGGCCCGGGCCCAGGGCATCAACACCCGGCGCAACCAGGTGCTGGGCCTGATGCTGTCCAACGGCCTGGTGGCCCTGTCCGGGGCGCTTTTGAGCCAGTATCAGGGTTTTGCCGACGCCAACATGGGCCGGGGCGCCATTGTCATCGGCCTGGCTGCGGTGATCATCGGGGAGGTGCTCTTTGCCAAGCTCTTCCGCAACTTTGGCCTGAAGCTGCTGGCGGTGTCCATCGGCGCCATCATCTACTACATCGTCATCCAGCTGGTGCTGTCCCTGAAGCTCATGGATGCCAACTACCTGAAGCTGCTGTCTGCGGCAGTGGTGGCGGTGTTCCTGTCCGTGCCCTATTGGAAGGGCAAGTACTTTGCCAAGCCCGTCAAACGAGGAGGGGTGACCCGTGCTTAACATCCAGAATGTATATAAGACCTTCAACGCCGGGACGGTCAACGAGAAAACCGCCCTGTGCGGGGTGTCTCTCCACCTGAAGGAGGGGGATTTCGTCACCGTCATCGGCGGCAACGGGGCGGGCAAATCCACCCTGCTCAACGCCGTGGCCGGGGTGTGGCCGGTGGACGAGGGGACCATTGCCATCGGTGGGGTGGATGTGACCCGCCTGCCCGAGCACAAGCGGGCCAAATACATTGGCCGGGTGTTCCAGGACCCCATGATGGGCACCGCCGCCACCATGCAGATTGAGGAAAATCTGGCTCTGGCCGCCCGCCGGGGCAAGGGGCGTACCCTGCGTGCCGGCATCACCAAGGCGGAGCGGGAGGAGTACCGGGAGATGCTCAAAATGCTGGATTTGGGCCTGGAGGACCGGATGACCTCCAAGGTGGGGCTGCTCTCCGGCGGCCAGCGCCAGGCTCTGACCCTTTTGATGGCCAGCCTGGTCAAGCCCAAGCTGCTGCTGCTGGACGAGCACACCGCGGCCCTGGACCCCAAGACGGCGGCCAAGGTGCTCTCGGCCACCGAGACCATCGTGGGGCGGGATCATCTCACCACCCTGATGATTACCCACAACATGAGGGACGCCATCGCCCACGGCAACCGGCTCATTATGATGTATGAGGGCCGGGTGGCCCTGGACATCGCCGGGGAGGAGAAGAAGAAAGTCACCGTGGAGGACCTGCTGGCCAAGTTCGGCCAGGCCACCGGCTCAGACGAGGCGGACGACAAACTGCTGCTGGGATAAGAGTGCCAGCCTGTTGGAAAATAACATTGAGAAAAAGGATGCAGCCGTGATGGGCTGCATCCTTTGAGCGTGTCGAAAAAGTTCGACACGCTTCTCAAAAATGCAAGCATTTTTTCGAGGGGATGCAGCCCGCTGCGCGCATAATCGGGTCAAAGGACGACCCGATTCCACACTGGCGGTCTGAGCAGTGTTTTT
>DVKO01000085.1 GCA_018715985.1 Candidatus Enterenecus avicola | reverse complement strand
AGGATGACGCCGTTGACCATCTTCAAGATACGCTCCACCTCACCGCCGAAGTCGGCGTGGCCCGGGGTGTCCACGATGTTGATTTTGGTGTCCTTGTAGTGCACGGCGGTATTCTTGGCCAGAATGGTGATGCCGCGCTCCCGCTCCAGGTCGTTGGAGTCCATGACCCGGTCCACGGTGGCCTGATTCTCCCGGTAGATGCCGCCCTGCTTGAGCATCTCATCCACCAGGGTGGTCTTGCCATGGTCAACGTGGGCAATGATGGCTACATTTCTCAGTTTCTCATTTTTCAAAACAGCTTTCCTCCTATATACTATGGCAAGACCGCCTGGGGCCCCGCATCCGCGGGGCGCGCCCAATGGCGCGTACAAGCATTTTACGAAGTAAAATCTTGGGACAGGGGCCATTCATTTGGCCCTGTCCAAATCAAAATGGGGTCCCCGCAGGGCGTCAGCCCTATGGGGGCATTTCCACATTCGCTCAAAACACAGTTTTTTATTATATCCCGAAAAAACGCAGATTGCAACGGCAGAAGGGGAGAAAACCCCACAAAATCCAGAAAAGTTCTTGTGCCGCATTGACAGTATTGGAGGAATTGGGTACAATATGCAAGGTGGCTCTGCCGCCGCACCCGTGCATCTGCCTCCGTAGTTAAATGGATATAACAAGCCCCTCCTAAGGGTTAGTTGTGAGTTCGATTCTCGCCGGGGGTGCCAAAAACCGACAAACTCCTGCTGGAGTTTGTCGGTTTTTTTCTTTCTGCTCCCTGTACGCCTCACCGTGGCGGGAAACGATGAATGTAGGGTTTGCCCCATCAGCGCAGCACCGCCGCCTCCAATTTTTTGGTCAGCTTGTTGGTCTGCTTGGTGATCTGGCCCACCAGGATGGCGGCGGCAATGGTGCCCTCCCGCACCCCGGCCAGATGGTGGAGAAACACCAGGGAGAGGACAATGCCCAGGGCGCAGTAAACCCATGCCTGGAGGTAGCCCCAGCAGGGCAGAGGCGCGATGACCCACTCCGCCACGTCGATGGTAAACCCGAAGAGAATCGCCGCCGGGAACTGCAAAACCTGGAACCAGTCGTACTTTCGGCGTAAAATGGCGATCTGGATGAGCACGAAGAAGAAATTCATGATAATGGTGGTGGTGCCCACCGACAGACCGGAAATTTCCGACGTCACATAGGGCACACTGGAAATGGGGGAGGTGCCCAGCCCGGCCTTGATGGAAAAGGCCACCCCAAAGGCCATGATGATCAGACCCAGACAGAGAAAGAGCAGACGGCGCAGGGGATAGGTGATGGTTCTCGACTTGATTTGTTCCATGATGTTACGACCTTCCAACCACAGGATGTCACCAGCGGGAGGTGTAAAAAGGGTGGGATCAGGCCCAAATCGGGCCAAATCCCACGGGAATGCACGGGCAAACAATCGAATACAGGCACTCTGGTATACGTAAATTGCAGCACGGCCCGGGCTCAACGTCAACAAAATGGGAAATTTAGGGTGTGGCGCTGCAAATGCTCGGGGTTGCAAAATGAAAAATTCTCCCTATGGAGGTGAAAAAAACATCGAAATCCACGTGGCATCGTGTATAATGAGGTGGAAGGAATGGAATAGGGGGAGAGAGATGACGGTGAGAGAGTTTTATCAAGGTGTATTTGGCATCTGCGAGGAGGGACTGTTGGAAAAGCTGGAGAAAAACTCCAGGAAAAGGATGGTAAAGCGGGGAGAGATCATTCAGGAGGCCGGAGATGCCTGCCCCAACATCTCCTTCCTGGTGTCAGGACTGTTCCGGGGGTTTTTTCTGGACGGCAATGGGAATGATGTGACGGATTGCTTTGCCTACCAGCCCGGGATGCCCCTGGTGGCCAGTCTGCGGCTCAACGGCCCGTCGGTGGTGTCCATCGAGGCGCTGGAGGACAGCGAGATCATCTATCTGGACGCCGACGTGATCTATGAGCTGGTGAGCACCCGGATTGAACTGGCGGTTCTATATGCCCGCCTGTTGTCCAACGCCCTGCAAATGCACTGGGAGAGCAAGGTGGCGGTGGCCAACCACTCCGCCGCCGCCCGCTACCTGTGGTTTCAAAAACAGTTTCCCGGCCTGATCCACCGGGTCAGCCACAAGTATGTGGCGTCCTTTTTGGGCATGACGCCGGTGTCCCTGTCCAGGGTGCGCAGAAGTATGGGGGAGACCCAGGGCCAAAAGGTGGGGGCAGGGCGGTAAATTTGCCGGAGAGGCCGGGCCTGAGACGTTTTCACACAAATGATATAAAGGAGAGACAACGATGAAACGACTGCTGGATTGTACTGCGTCAGATTTTCGCACCATGGGCAAGGAGGCCCTGCTGGCGGCCATTGCCGGCTCGGAGGGCCGGGTGCTGGCCTGCGAGTCCATCGGCTCCATCCAGCCTATGCTGGGCGATGTGACCAACGCGGAGTTCACCGCCGCCATGGGGGCGGACATCCTGCTTTTGAACCTGTTTGACGTGGAACACCCCGTCATCCAGGGCCTGCCCCAGTGTGAGCCCATGGAGGTGATTGCCAAGCTCAAGGCCCTCACCGGCCGGCCCATCGGCATCAATCTGGAGCCGGTGGAGGAGCCCCTGGAGCAGCAGGAGGGGGGACTGTGGGCCATGACCAACGGGCGGAAGGCCACCCTGGCCAACGCCCGCCGGGCGGCGGACATGGGGGTCAACTTCATCCTTCTGACGGGAAATCCCGGGGTGGGGGTGACCAACCAGGCCATTGAAAATACCCTGCGGGTGTACAAGGCGGTGCTGGGAGACCGGCTTGTCCTGGCTGCCGGCAAGATGCACGCCTCCGGCATCCTGGCGGAAGGGGCCGAGCACATCATCACCACCGCCGACATCGACGCCTTTGCCCAGGCGGGGGCGGACATCATCCTGCTCCCCGCCCCCGGAACCGTCCCCGGCATCACCACGGAATACGTCCGCAGCCTGGTGACCCATGCCCACGCTCTGGGCTGCCTGACCATCACCGCCATCGGCACCTCCCAGGAGGGGGCGGACGTGGACACCATCCGCCGCATTGCCCTGATGTGCAAGATGACGGGCACCGACATCCACCACCTGGGGGATGCGGGTTATGCGGGGATGTCCCTGCCCGAGAACATTCAGGCGTATTCCGTGGCCATCCGCGGCATCCGCCACACCTACCACCGCATGGCCTGCTCGGTCAACCGCTGATGTTCCATTTCCGCCCTGGGGCCGCAAGTCCCCAGGGCGTTTTTTAATGGTTTCGAAATGAAACGATGTGGAATCGACGGGCGGACTGGGGCGTGGTATGATACGGTTAAGACAAAATGCACAAGACCCACCCGCCAACCAAATCGAGAGAAGAAGGAGTACGCGTATGAAACACAAGCAGTGGAAGCGATGGACGGCAGCCCTGGCAGCTGCGGCCATCTTGTTCACCCCATTGGCCACCCGGGCCCAGACCCCTGACACCACCCAGCAGCCTCAGGCCACGGACAAGCCTGCGGCCACCCAGCAGCCGGACACTGTGCCTCCCACCGGAGACGCCGGCCAGCTGATGGTGTATGTGGCGGCCATGGGTGCAGCCGCCCTGCTCATGGGCGCCGCTGTGGCTGTGCGCAAGCGCAAAGAGGGTTAAACCCGTCTAATTTCCCAACGACAGAAAAACGGGTCTGTTGCAAAATTATGGTTTTGCAACAGACCCGTTGGTTGGGTCAATCCCTCCGCCTCGTCGGTGCGGACTTTGTATCCCTCGCCTCGCCCGAAGCGGGCAAGGCTCTCTCACGCCGTCGCACCTCCTCTCCC
>DVKO01000084.1 GCA_018715985.1 Candidatus Enterenecus avicola | reverse complement strand
CCCCGAAAAAAACAGATTTGATTTATTTTTCCATCCTCGGATGGAAAAACTCTGCCGAGGGCTTTTTGACGATGCAAGATCATCTGCCCTTCTTGCATTGACGTGAGCTTTTTCGACAATCTGAAAGCCCGAGGGGCGGGGGTCTCCCCCGCCCCTCGGGCTTTTACATCATGGTTACAATTCTTGCAGCGCGGCCAACAGGGCATCCATCTCTTCCTCGGTGCCCACGGAAATGCGCAGCCATTGTTCAATGGCAGGATCAGACCACCAGCGCACCAGCACTCCACGTGCCCGCAGCCCGTCCAACAGCGCCTTACCCGGCTTGTCCGGGTGGGAGACAAAGAGGAAGTTGGCCTTGGAGGGGAGCACGGTGTACCCCATCTCCCGCAGCCGCTGGGCCGCCCGCTCCCGGGTAGCCATGACCTTTTGGCAGGTCTGAGTAAAGTAGTCCTCGTCCTCCACCGCGGCAGCGGCCCCCGCCTGGGCCAGCCGGTCCACGGTGTAGGAGTTGATGGAATCCCGCACGCAGCACAGGCCCTGGATCAGGTTCTCATTGCCCATGGCCCAGCCCACCCGCAGCCCGGCCAGGGCCCGGGATTTGGAGGCGGTCTGAATGACCAGCAGGTTGGGATAGCGGTCAATGAGCCCCACGGAGCTCTCCCCGCCGAAGTCCACATAGGCCTCGTCCACAATGACCACCACGTTGGGGTTGGCCTTCAGCAGTTTTTCCACCACGTCCCGGGACACCGCCAGGCCCGTGGGGGCGTTGGGGTTGCACAGCACCACGCCGCCGTTTTTTCCCATCAGCTCCTCCACCGGAGCGGAGAAGTCCGGGTTCATGGGTACCCGGCGACAGGTCAGGCCGAAGTAGTCGGTGTAGACGGGATAGAAGCTGTATGTAATTTGAGGAAAGACGATCTCTTTGTCCGGGTCAAAAAAGGCCTGGAAGGCGAAGGCCAGGGCCTCATCCGAGCCGTTGGAACAAAAGACCTGGCTGGGACTGAGCCCCTCTCTGCGGGCAATGGCACGCCGCAGCTCCAGGCACTCCGGGTCCGGGTAGAGGCGCAGGGTCTCATTGGCGGCCTGGGTGATGGCCTCCAACGCCTTTGGAGAGGGCGGGTACGGGCATTCGTTGGTGTTCAGCTTGACAAAGGTCTGCCCCTTGGGCTGCTCCCCCGGTACATAGGGGACGGCATCCACAATGCGGCGGCTCCAAAATTCTTTCATTTCTCCTGTCCTCCCTCTCGTTTGACCCGTTTTACGGCCTTTTCCGCCTTGGCCCGGGGGATCATCAGCTCCCGCTGGCAGCCCAGGCAGCGCAGTTTGAAATCCATTCCCACCCGCAGCACCTGCCAGTCTTTGCAGCCGCAGGGGTGCTGTTTTTTCATCTCCAGCACGTCGCCGACGTGGATGTCCATGGGCATGGAAACCCTCTCCTCTCATTGGTGTTTGATCTTATCCCAGTAGGCCTTTGCGGCCTGCTCGGTCTTGTTGGGCCCGTACTCATAGTACACCCGGCCCACCAGGGCGTCGGGCAGGTACTGCTGCTTGACCCAGTGGTTGGGAAAGTCGTGGGGGTACAGATACCCCTGCTCCCGCTCAAATCCGGTGCCGTCGGCGTGGACATTTTGCAGGTGGCGGGGAAAGTCCCCGGTTTTGCCCGCTCGTACGTCCGCCATGGCGGCATTGATGGCGTCGTGGCCCGAGTTGGACTTGGGGGCGGTGGCCATGAGGATGGCCGCATCCGCCAGGGCCAGACGGGCCTCCGGCAGCCCCAGCATGGTGGCGGCGTCCACACAGGCCTTCACAATGGGGATGACCTGGGGATAGGCCAGTCCCACATCCTCACAGGCGATCACCATCAGCCGCCGACAGGCGGAGAGCAAGTCTCCCGCCTCCAGCAGCCGGGCCAGGTAGTGCACCGCAGCGTCCGGGTCAGAGCCCCGGATGGACTTTTGCAGGGCGGAGAGAATGTCGTAGTGCTGGTCTCCATCCCGGTCGTAGCGCATGGAGGACCGCTGGGCCACCAGCTTGGCATCTGCCATGGTGATGGTGCGCACCCCGTCGGGGGTGGCGGCAGCGTTCATGAGCACCTCCACCCCATTGAGGGCCTTGCGCACATCTCCCCCGCTGGCCTGGGCCAGGTACTCCTTCACCCCCTCCTCCCAGCGGCTCTCCCCGCCCAGCTCCTGGTCCATGAACTTCACCGCCCGCTCCACCGCCGGGAGCAGATCCTCGGCGGTGAGGGCCTTAAACTCAAAGACGGTGGATCGGGACAGGATGGCGTTGAAGATGGTGAAATAGGGATTTTCGGTGGTGGAGGCAATGAGGGTGATTTTCCCCGTCTCCATATAGTCCAGCAGGGTCTGCTGCTGCTTTTTGTTGAAGTACTGGATCTCATCCAGGTAGAGCAGCACCCCATTGGGGGCCAGCAGGGTGCCCACCTGATCCATCACCTCCCGCACATCGGCCAAGGTGGCGGTGGTGGCGTTGAGCCGGCGCAGGGTGCGCCCGGACCGCTTGGCGATGATGTCCGCCACCGTGGTCTTTCCTGTGCCGGAGGGTCCGTAAAAGACCATGTTGGGGATGTTGCCGCTGTCCACGATCCGGCGCAGCAGGCCGTTCTCCCCCAATATGTGCCGCTGCCCCACCACGTGCTCCAGCGTCTGGGGCCGGATGCGGTCTGCCAAGGGCTGATACATACCCTTACACCTCTCTTTCCTCCTGGGATCTCTTGTGACATTTTAGCACACAAAAGCGGTTCCCGCAAGGGAGAGGATGGTTCCGGCTACCTGCCGCGGCACCGCACCATCTGCCCCACCAGAGACGCCGCAGTGCGCACCTGCTGGAGGGTGTTGAACGCCGAGAAGCTCAGCCGCACGGTGCCGGTGTCCAGGGTACCGACCGTCTGATGGGCCAGCGGGGCGCAGTGCAAGCCCGCCCGCACCGCCACACCCCGGCGGGCCAGCCACGCCCCCACCTCCTCACAGTCCATTCCCTCCACCGTGATGGAGCACACGCCGCTCTGGGCGTCTCCACCCCGAAATACCCGCACGCCGGGGAGTTGTTCCAAGGCGTCCATCATGTGGGTGCACAGACAGTGCTCATAGGCTCCGATGCGGGAGACACCCTTTCGCCGGACAAAGCGCAGCCCCGCCAGCAGTCCCGCCGCCCCCGATACATTCTGAGTGCCGGCCTCCAGCCGGTCGGGCAGGATCTCCGGCATGGCCTGGTTTTTGGACTCACTGCCGGTGCCGCCGTACAGCAGCGGAGCAGGCTGATCCTCGCCGCACAGCAGCAGCCCGGTGCCCTGGGGGCCGTACAGCCCCTTGTGCCCCGGCATGGCCACATAGGCCGCCCCCCAGGCCCCCAGGTGCACCGGCAGGCTGCCCGCAGACTGGGAGGCGTCCACCAACAGGGGCACCCCCCTGTCCCGGCACAGCCCGGCCAGCTCCTCCACCGGCAGGATGAATCCAAAGACATTGGAGACGTGGGTACAGATGACCACATCCACCCCATGCTCCAGCTCCCGGGCAAAGGCATCCAGCATTCCCCTCCGGTCAAAGACCGGAGCCTTGGCCACCCGGAGGGTGATGTCCTTGCGGGCACACAGGGGCCGGGTGACCGCATTGTGCTCATAGCCGGAGATGAGAACGGTGCACCCTGGGTGCACCAGGGCGTGAATGGCCATATTCAGGGCGTGGGTGGCGTTGTAGGTGAGCACCACCCGGTCCGGACTGGGTACGTCAAAGAGGTCTGCCGCTGTCTCCCGCAGTTCAAACAGGGTGTCGGCGGCCCGCATCCCTGCGCTGTGGCCTCCCCGGCCGGGGCTGGCCATGTGGGTCATGGCCCAGGCCGTGGCATGGGCCACAGCGGGCGGCTTCTCCATGGTGGTGGCTGCACTGTCCAGATAGATCATACCGACACCTCCTCATAGCTTCCATCCTCTGTCTGGCAATAGATGCCACGAAGACCCAGCCCCGCCCCTCGCATCAGCTCCACGGCCCGCTCCAGCCACCGTTGAGACACTTTGATGCAGTACGCACACCCCGCCTGGGCAATGAGCCGGGGGGCACGCACCAGATAGGCGGAGACCCCCGCCCGTTCCAACAGCCGCACCCCACGCTGGGCATAGGTCAGGGAGCGGCATACAATCAGATAATATACCATCAGGTATCATTTCCCTTCCCGTCGGATTGTCCGTGCCCAAAAAGATACGGACACTCATGCACATTCTATGTGCTTGAGTGTCCGTTGGTGTCAGCGGTTGAGCAGCGCCACGGCGTGGGCTGCCATTCCCTCTCCGGTTCCGGTGAAACCCAGCCCTTCCTCGGTGGTGGCCTTGACGTTGATACAGTCCTCCTCCACCCCTAAGACCCGGGCGATGTTGCGCCGCATCTGGGGGATGTGTCCGGCCAGCTTGGGCCGCTGGGCCAGAACAGTGGCATCGATGTTGCCCACCGTATACCCCTTCTCCTCCAGCATCTCCCGCACCCGGCCCAGCAGGATCATGCTGTCGATCCCCTCGTAGGCGGGGTCGTTGTCCGGGAAGGCATGGCCGATGTCCCACAGTCCGGCCGCTCCCAGCAGGGCGTCCATCACTGCGTGCACCAGCACGTCGGCGTCCGAGTGGCCCAAAAGGCCCATCTCCCAGGGGATTTCCACCCCTCCCAAAATCAGCTTGTGCCCGGATACCAGGCGATGTACGTCATATCCATGTCCCACTCGCATCATTGGTTCCATCCCTCCAAAATCACCTGGGCCACCGCCAGATCCGCCGGGGTGGTCAATTTGATGTTGTTCCGGTCCCCTTCCACCAGGGACACCGGCATACCCAGCCGCTCCACCGCCGAACAGTCGTCGGTGAGGGGGGCGTTGTCCTGTAAGGCCTTGGTCAGGGCCCCCCGGATCAGGTCCGCATCGAATACCTGGGGGGTCTGTACCGCAAAGAGGGTGGCTCGGTCCGGGGTGTGGTCCACCACGCCGTTGACTGCCACCTTGATGGTGTCCTGAACCGGGACGGCGGGGGCGGCAGCCCCGGTCTGGTGGGCCTTGTCCACCACCCGCTCCATCACCTGGGCGGTGACAAAGGGACGGGCCCCGTCGTGGATGCCAATGAGCTTGGCCCCCTCAGACACCTCCAATGTGCCCAGGTTGGCGGACTCCACCCGGGTAGCGCCCCCCCGTACCACGGTTTTCACCTTTGTCAGCCCGTGCTCCCGGCACAGGCCCGCCACGGTCCCCACCAGATCCTCCCGGGTGACCACCACGATCTCCTCTACCCGGTGGCAGCTCTCCAACGCCCGCAGGGTGTGGACCAGCACCGGCTGCCCCTCCAGCTCCAGAAGCATTTTATCCTGCCCCATGCGCTGGGAGGACCCCGCCGCCACCACCACCATGGCACAGGTGGGCTGGTGCTGCTGCTTTCGTTTTCGTCCGAACAATGACATATGTGCCCCTCCACGATGAAAAAGGAGCCCAACGGCTCCTTTTCAGATTTATTGATGCAAAAGCTTGTTGACCCGTTCCTCCACCGCCTCGTAGGGCATACTCTGGGCCAGTACCAGCTCGGAAATCAGGATCTGTTTGGCGGAGTGGAGCATTTTCCGCTCCCCAGTGGACAATCCCTTCTGGGTCTCCCGGAGCATCAGGCTCTTGACCACCTTGGCCACCTCCAGCAGATCCCCGCTCTTGATGCGCAGCATATTCTCCCGGTAGCGTCGGTTCCAATTTTGGGTCATATCCACCTGGATGTCCTTCATTGCCGCCAGAATGTGGGTGGCCTCCTGTCCGGATACCACGGGACGGACACCAATCTCATCGCTGTGCTCCGTGGGAATCATGACCATCATGCTTCCGGCAGACAGCTTGAGCAGATAGTAGTCCTGTACTGTTCCCGCTACCTTCTTGCGCACAATGGAGTCGATCACCC
>DVKO01000083.1 GCA_018715985.1 Candidatus Enterenecus avicola | reverse complement strand
ACGGAGAATTCCTTCTCCCTAATAGCGTATGTTACAACTGATTAGCGAATGGGAATCTTACCGGTTCCAATCTCAGCTCAATTACTGGAGCAGGTTGGTGTAGGAAGCGGCGTTGTCGGTCTTGATCATGTTGATGGCGAAAGCGTCATAGGAGGAGGGGTTACCCAGCTTGTTAATGACGCTGGACTCGGACTGACCGTCACCATCGACGTACTCAACCTTCAGGTTCAGCAGGTCGTCGTACTTCTGCAGCAGGGGCTTGTAGGTGGAGCTCAGGAAGTTATCAGTGGAGTTGTAGGTGTTCAGCCACACACTCTTCTCGGGGCTGGTCTCCTTGTCGACCTGATTGGAGACGGGAGCCCAGGTCACGGTGGAGTCCAGGAAGTCCTTGTAGTTGTCGCCAGTGACGGCCACGTTCAGGGCGTAGTAGGAACGGGTGGCCTCATCGTACTTGTAGACATCCTCGCTCAGCTGGTTGCCGGCGGCGTCAGCAGTGCCGATACCAGTGTCCATGTCCACGCCGTCCAGAGCGTTGCGGAGCACACGCAGGGTCAGGTAAGCCTGAACGTCGGCGTGCTGGCTGATAGTGCCGCCGTAACCGTCGGCAATGGCCTTAACGGCATCGGAGTTGGCGTCATAGCCGAAGGTGGGAACCTTGTTCTCGTTGGACCAAGCGGTAAACATGGACATGCCCATGCCGTCGTTGTTGGAGGCGATGACATCGATCTGATCGCCGAAGGAGGAGGCCCAAGTGGTGATGGCGTTACCAGCGGTACCGGCGTCCCAAGTGGCACCAGCGGTGTTCTTCATCTCCTGAGAGGCCAGCTCACGGACGGTGTAGGTCTTGCCGTTGATCTCCAGCTTGCCGTCCTGCACGTGGGTGCTGGAACCATCGGTGTTGGTGCCAACGGCCTCGGCATCAATGGTGCCATCTTCCTTGGTCACGGCAGTGCCCAGAGCGGAGCGGACACCACGGGTACGAGCGATGGAGTCGTTGTGGCCCACGTCGCCGATGGCCAGCACGTAGCCGATGACGCCGTCACCGTTCTTGTCGATCTTGTCGATGTTGGTCTTGATGTAGTCCAGAATCATCTGGCCCTGGAGCTCAGCGCCCTGGTTGGCGTCGAAGCCCACATAGTAGGTATCTTCATTGAAACTCAGAGCTTCCATGTTCAGCTCGCCGGTGGAGGAGTTGGAGGGCTGACGGTTGAACCAGACAACGGGCTTATCCTTGTTGGCGACGGTGGTGCTGTCGCCGCCTTCGCTACCACCCTTATCAGAAGTGGTGTCGCCGCCGCAAGCAGCCAGGCTGAACGCCATGGCGGCGGCCAGGGACAAAGCAAGCACTTTCTTCATAACTATTCTCCTTTTCTTATTCAGTGATTTGATGGAGCATACGCAATCCATCTTCTGCACTATATATTATCTAAATTGACCAAGAAAAACAAGGGGAAAAATCACCGAAAGGAGGGTAAAAAATTATTCTATCTCAACAAGATGCGAAAATCTTATACAAAGAAATTGTGCACTATGACAAATTGTCCCGTTGTTCGAAGGCAAATAGGGCTTTTTGACTGTCCATGGTGAACAAATTGTTCCGATCTACGATCTGGGTGGAGGTATCGACAGTCTTGGGCAGGTCATTTCCCTGGCCGGTGAGCAGCTTGTAGGCACTCTCCACGCCCAGATAGCCCATGGCGTAGGGGTTTTGCACAATGAGGGCATCCACGGAACCGTTTTGAAGCCCGTCCACTGTATTCACGTTGGAGTCAAAGCCCACCAGGAACACTTGGTCAGAAAGCTCCAGTGTTTCAATGGCCTGGGCAGCGCCCACGCTGGTGGGCTCATTAAAGGCCAGGAGAACATTGATTTCCGGGTGACGGTCCAGGAGGGCGGCGGTATCCGTCTGGGCAATGTGGGCCTCCGCCAAGGTGTTGATGACGCTGACCACCTGTGCCCGGCCGCTGTGCTCAAAGGTTTCCACCGCTCCGCGCTCTCGCTCTTGTCCATTGGCGCTGCTGACGTCGTAGTTGATGATGCCCACCTGCAAGCGACCCTCTACCCGGTCCAGGGCAGCCTGGGCGGCCATTTGGCCTGCGGCATAGTTGTCAGTACCGATGTAGGTGCTCACGGACTGAGAGGCCACATTGCTGTCTATGGCCACGATCTTCACCCCGTTTTGGGCGGCGTCGTCAATGGCCTGAGCGTTGTTGTCGTAGTGAATGGCGGAAAAGACCAGGGCCTCAGCGCCGTCGGCCACGGCATTGGCCACCATTCTGTTTTGGGTTTCGTAGTCCTCCTCTGTGGCTGGACCCACAATGTTCAATTCCAGGTTGTACTCGGTGGCTGCGGCCTCGGCACCGGCAAAGACCGAAAGCCAAAATTCGGTTTGGGTGGATTTGGCCACCAGGGTCACCGTGTGTCGGGAAGAGGTGCCTGCGGTGGAGGAGCAGCCGGAGAGGAGAAGAGAGAGGGCGCACAACAGCGCCACGAGTTTATTTCGCTTCATAATTTCCCTCCCGGATTTTTGGCATTCGGATCTCCACACAGGTGCCCACGTCCAGCTTGCTGACAATGCGCAGCCCGTACGCCTTGCCAAAATAGATTTGTAGGCGGTCATTGACATTTCGAATGCCGATGCCGGTGCGCTCTTTGGGGCCGTGCTGCATGATGGAGACGATCTGCTCCTGGCTCATGCCCACCCCGTTGTCCACCACCCGGAAGAGAATATCCTCACCGTCCTGCAACACGTAGACATCGATGGTGCCCTCGTCCACCAGCAGATCCAGGCCATGGTTGATGGCATTTTCAATGATGGGCTGGAGGGTGATCTTGTTGCACAGGTAGTCCAGACACTGGGGGTCTACGTGGAACTGATAGGTAAACTGGTTTTTGTACCGGTATTTTTGAATTTGCAAGTAGCTCTCTGCGTGCTCGATCTCCCGGGCGATGGGGATGAGCTCGTGGCCCTTGCTGATGCTGATGCGAAACAGTCGGGCCAGGGCGTGTACCATTTTTACCGCGTCGGCGTTGCGGCCCTGCTCACACATCCAGGCGATGGAGTCCAGAGTGTTGTAGAGAAAGTGGGGGTTGATTTGGGCTTGCAGTGCTTTGAGCTCGGTTTTGCGCAGGTTGAGCTCCTCTTCCCGCACCGTGGTCATCAGCTGCTGGATGCGCATGACCATATGGCCAAAGGAACAGGACAGCTCCTGCACCTCACGGGTGCCGCCCACAGGCTGGTAGTCGAAGTGGTCGGCGTCCGCCTCGAAGTTCTCCATGGCGGAGGCCAGGCCCCGGAGTGGACGGCCCAGCAGGCGGGAGAGGAGCCAACTGGTGAACAGTGCGGTGAGCAGCACCACAACAGCCAGGACCAGGGAGAGCTGGATCATTTCCCGCACGTTGCGATTGACCAGCTCGTCCACGTAACTGACGCCCACCACCCGCCAGTCGCTGCCCTCCACGCTGGTGAGAGAATAGATGACGGTGTTGTCGGCATGGGCGCCGTCCTCCAGCCGGGACAGGTGGTAGGTATCCTCGCTTTTCAGCCCGGAGTAGAGAAGCTGCTGCTGGGGGTGATAGACAATGTTGCCGCTTTGATCCATTAAGAAGCAATAGCCGCGTTGACCGATGCTCACGTTATTTATATAGGTAGAGATGCTGGAAAAGCTCAGGTCCAGGGAGACCCAGGCGGCAGAGCTGTTTTGGGGGAGGGGGGCGGTCATGGTGACCACCCACGGATAATAGCCCTCGAAAATGCTCTCCACATGGGGGGCAGACATATAGGATCCTGTGGAGCTGTGTGCACGGGAGAGGTCGAAGGAGAGGTTTTGGGTGATGTTCTCCTTGGGTTCCCGTCCAGGGGACCAGCATTGCAGCAGCTGACCCTGGGCAGAATAGCTGGTCACCGCGATGACGTCGGGGCGAAACTCCAGAAAGGCATTCAGCAGCTCGTCCCGGCTCTCATCGGCCTCCCCCATGGACTGTTCCACCAGCTCCATGGCCTGGTTCATGTTCAACAGATAGTCGGAGACGGTGTTGGACACCTGAGACACGGCCTGCACACTGCTGGTACAGGCACTTTGCACCATAGCATTTCGGTAGCGGTCCAAGAACAGCGCGATGAAGCACAGCAGAATGATAGCCACCACGCCTACCACCATGGAGACCAGGATGGTGGTGATGCGCAGTCCGGTCTGGGACAGCTTTTTCAACAGCACGCACCCGCTTTCTCGGATTCCAGACGGCGCCGCAGGGCGTTGGGCGACTCTCCGCAGTATTTTTTGAAGCAGTAGCTGAAGTAGTGCTGGTCGGTATAGCCGCACCGCTGGGCCACGTCCTGGATTTTGAGGTTGGAGTTGGTCAGCATATCCTTGGCTGCCTCCATGCGCTTGCGGATGAGAATATTGATGAAGGTCTCACCGGCATATTTTTTGATGCAGGAACTCAAGTGATTGGGGCTGACATCCAGCATATTGCTCAGGGACACCAGGGAGAGGTTTACATCCATGTAGTGCTGATCCAGGGCCTCCAGGGCCCGCTGGCACAGCAGGCTGCCCCCTTTGGCGGAGGGGGTCAGGTCGCTGATGAACTGCACGCAGCTCTCCGAGGTGTCCCCCTGGTACAGAGCCTCCATCGCCTCTTTGTAGGCGGTGTGCAGGGCGGAGAGGGAGCGGACCATGCGGCTGACCCCGATGCGGCAGCGCTTGCTGAGGATACGCTCCGCCATCTGGGAAATTTCATCGGCCAGGATGTGCAGATACTCCTCAAAGTCGGAGGGGTTGCCCATGAGGACCGAAATGACCTTGCCCATAGTATAGAAATTGACGTGGCGCAGGTATTTCCCAGCCAAGGTGTTGACGGAGGAGACAAAGGCGGGGGTAGTGCAGTTGGAACCGTCCGTCTCCAACAGAGAGGTGACCATGACGGTGTAGCAGGGCCTGTCCAGACTGTCCCGCAGAAGCCCGCACTCCTGGGCGTAGGCCACAGCCTGGGCCTCGTCCCCGGACTCGGCGTAATCATCCAGCACCAGGGACATCAGCATGGTGGCCCGCAGGTCCTGCCCCACGCCCCGGGAGGCAGCCTGGCGAAACATGGCAAACTGCGCATCGATTTTTGCTCGAATGTTGCGCAGCTCAGCCCCCAGACCTTCCAAGGTCAGAGGCTTGAGCATATAACTGATGATGTTGTACTGAATGGCCTGTTTGGCATACTCAAAATCGTCATAGCCGCTGAGAAATGCGATGTTGGTGGCAGGACGCACTTCCCGGACATGGCGGGCCAGTTCAATGCCCGAGATGAAGGGCATACGAATGTCGGTGAGCAGCAGGTCCGGCTCGTACTGCTCCACCATCTGAAGGGCGTCCAGCCCGTTGCTGGCGCTGCCCAACAGGTTAAATCCGTACTCCTGCCATGGGATCATGGAGCATACGGCTTCACGGAGCTCATCTTCATCGTCGGCGACAATAACGGTGTACAGGGGTTTGGTGGCCATAGGGAAATCGATCCTTTCTCTGTGTGGAAGAAGGGTGGAGGAACCACAGAACGTGGTATCCGGCGAAATAGACAAAAAGCGATCGGGCATTCCTCTTTAGTATAGCAGATTTTCGGGGCGGAGACAAATGTTTCTTCTTGGAAAAAGTGGAAAACATCTGAGGGTCAGTTGTCCCCCAATTTGGTCACCGTCATAGACACAGCGTCGGCCAGGTAATTTCCGCCGGTGGGGACCACTTGCAGGGTGGTGGGAACGTCGGTCACCGAGATGGGGACGGCAAAGGAGACCTGGGAGGAATCGGTGGAGGACGGAAAGTTGAGAGGGACAGAGGCCCCGGGGACCACAGAGCCGTTGGCTTCCAGGGAGGTGGTGATGTTCACTGGAAAGGTGTTGTTTCCGGTGGGGGAGATGACGCCGTGAAACTCCACCGAGTACACCCCTGGCTGGGTGATGGTGAAGGTGTCACTGCCGGCGGTGTGGGAGATGTCGCTGCCCAGGCTCAGAGATGTGCGGTCAAAGGTGATGGGGGTGCCGGAGGCGCCGGGCTGGGAGGGAGTGGAGTAGGCGGAGACCAGACTCACAGGCTGGGAGGTCCCCGGCAGACCCTGGGGAATGGTGAAATTGAGTACGGCGTTTTGGGATGTGCCGGAATTGGTCACCTGGGCGGGAGTGCCGGGTGCTCCTGTGGTGACGGTGCCGATGGTGATGGTGGCTGCGGCCCCCCGCGGGCCAGGGGGGCAGATGGGGCAGGTCAGCGGGGCCTGTGACAAGGAATGGCACATGATGGGTTGAAATGAGCAGATACAGCGGCAATGACGTCTCATAGTTCCTCCTTTTATGGGGTGGATGGCTTTTGTACAGCCTATGCCGGGATTCGGGAGCAGGTTCCCAAGATAGGGAAAATTTTCATTGACGAACGGCGGCGCTGGTGTACAATGAAAGCTAGAAGAACAGGGCAAAGGGACCCAGCAGAATCAAGAGAGGAGGCACATTATGCAGTATCATATCGGACTGGATGCACCCATGCTGGAGGGGGCAAAATATGCCATTTTGGCGGGGGACCCGGGACGGATTCAAACCATCGCCCAGGGCATGGAGCGGCCCCGATACCTGGGGAGCAACCGGGAATACACCAGCTATCTGGGCTATCTCGCAGGTGAGCCTGTGGTGGCCATGTCCCACGGCATCGGCGGCCCCTCCACGGCCATCGCCGTGGAGGAGTTGGCGCAGCTGGGGGTGACCACCATGATCCGTGTGGGCACCAGCGGGGGGATGCAGCAGCAGGTGCGGGCCGGGGACGCAGTGATCGTCCAGGCTGCCATCCGACAGGATGGCACCAGCCGGGAGTATCTCCCGGTGGAATACCCGGCGGTGGCGGACTTCCAGGTCACTGCCGCATTGCAGAAGGTGGCCCTGCGTGGGAATGTGCCTCACCACATAGGGGTTGTTCAATGTAAGGACAGCTTTTACGGGCAGCACGCGCCTCAGCGTATGCCGGTGGGGGACGAGCTGTTGTCCAAGTGGCGGGCCTGGATCCAGGGCGGCGCGCTGGCCAGTGAGATGGAGACAGCCACCCTGTTTGTGGTCTCTTCGGTGCTGCGAGTGCGGGCCGGAGCGGTGATGCTGTGCATCTGGAACCAGGAGCGGGATCAGGCAGGACTGCCTCATGAGGAGTGCCACGATACCCAGGGGGTCATCGACCTGGCCATCGGCGCGGTGGCGGAACTCATAGAGCAGGACCGCAGATAAGATGACCTATAAGAGGAAATGATGGGTTCATTAGAATAAATTATTTCCAATTATCGCTGTGTGGGTGTAAAGAGGCGCAGGCCAGAGACGCGGGGTATGACGTGGTGACCGCCCTGAACATCCTGGACGACAAGGCCCACTATTACCCCGATGCCTCCAGCTTCATCACCAAGGTGATCGCTGACCGCGCCAGCCACAAGCTGCTGGGCGTGCAGGTGCTGGGCAGCGGGGCTGTGGACAAAATGGCGGACATCGCCGCTGGATGCCCACCCCGCTCCCACTATTCCCGGGGCCGAGTGGGTGGATCTGACCAATCTGGAGCCCGTGGTGGGCAAGATCGGCGAGGAGGAGAAGCTGTTGCTGGTGTGCGCCAAGGGTAAACGTGGCTACCTGACCCAGAACAAACTGCGGGCCCTGGGCTACACCAACACCCGGGTCCTGGAGGGCGGCGCCACCTTCAACGTGGTGCGGGTCACCATGCCCGCCGGAGGGACCCTCAGCCCTGCGGAAATCAAGCGGGTGAAGAGCCTGGGCTGCCTGCAGGATAAGCGCACGCCAAACCTCTTCAATGTGCGTGTCATCACCCGCAACGGTAAGATCACCACCGAGGAGCACCGCACGGTGGCGGAGGCCGCCGAGCGGTTTGGCAGCGGGGAGATTACCATGACCACCCGCCTGACCCTGGAGATCCAGGGCGTGCCCTACGAGAACATCCAGCCTGTCATCGACTTCCTGGCCCAGCACGGCCTGGAGACCGGCGGCACCGGCTCCCTGGTGCGGCCCGTGGTCTCCTGCAAGGGTACCACCTGCCAGTACGGCCTCATTGACACCTTTGCTCTCAGTGACATCATCCACGAGAGATTTTACAAGGGCTATCACCACGTGACCCTGCCCCACAAGTTCAAGATCGCAGTGGGCGGCTGCCCCAACAACTGCGGCCGCTGCAAGGGCAAGTGTCCCTTCGGCGTCACCGAGGAATATGTCAGCGGCTACAAGATTTACATCGGCGGACGCTGGGGCAAAAAGATCGCCCACGGCCATGCCCTGGAGAAGGTATTCACCAGTCAGGAGGAAGTGCTGGACGTGGTGGAGCGGGCCATCCTCTTCTTCCGGGACGAGGGGCTCACCGGCGAGCGGTTTGCCGACACCATCCAGCGCCTGGGCTTTGATTACGTCCAGAACAAGCTGCTCCACGGAACCATCGAAAAGGCTGCCATTCTGAACAAGACGGTCAAGGGCGGGGCGACCTGCTGAGTTACAACAAACGAAAATCGGCCCAACACCCTACGTGCTGGGCCGATTTTTATGGGAGTGTAGAAATAGAATGAGAGAAAAAATCGCCGGGGTGTGTCTGGCCGGGGCGCTCCTTTTGACCATGCTGGGTGGATGTGCTTCCACCACAAAAAACCAGAAAATACAATGGCTGAACAGGAATATACCTTTACAGATGATCTGGGACGTGAGGTGACCGTGAACCACCCGCAGCGGGTGGCGGCCCTGCTGGGCAGCTACGCGGATCTGTGGGTGCTGGCCGGGGGAGAGCTGTGTGCGGCCACGGACGACGCATGGAAGGACTTTGATTTGCCTCTGGACGAGGACACGGTGAATTTGGGTGTGCTCAAGCAGCTGAGCCTGGAGGCTCTGTTGTCCAGCCGACCCGATTTTGTGCTGGCCAGCATCTGCCTGGGGGTCATTCCCCTGACGGTGGAGGAGCTGATCCGTGCCCTGGCCCAGGGGCCGGGGGCGGGCTGGGAGAGCAGCATCGTCTGGTATGCCCGGCTGCCCCGCACCCTGGCCAGCGTCTTTGCCGGGGCGGCTCTGGCCTCCTCCGGTGCCGTGCTGCAAAATGTATTGGCCAACAAGCTGGCATCCCCCAATGTCATCGGGGTCAACGCCGGGGCGGGCCTGGGGGTAACGGTGTGCGTTGCGGCAGGGGGTGAGCCGCAGCGTTCTTGTTCCAAAGCCTCTGTTGTAAAGATGTGGTAAATATTGACATGGAGAAGAGGATGGTGTATGATATTCTGAGCCTGTGAGAGGGCTGGATGTACAACAGGAGGTTTTTCCGTGAGGAATAGGATACGAAAGATGCTGGCGCTGGGTGGGGCGCTGGGGATATTGTTCACCATCTCCGGGTGTTCCGCAGAGGTTGTCCAGCGGGGAGAGCAGGGGAAGTCTGTGGTGCAGCCGATGGAAACGCCGCAGCCCACGCCTGAGCCTACGGACTGGGTGGGGGGCAAACACATCGACACGGTGGTAGAGCAGCCTGAGGGGCCTCTGTCCCCCAGTGGGAAGAGTTACTCGTACTATGATACCGTGAAACCCACCTACATAAATGGCGTTTTGTTGGTGAACAAGGACTATGCGCTGCCCCGGGACTACGGCAACGGGGAGAACGAGGTTGCGTACCAGGCGCTGACAAAGCTCCAGCAGGGGGCCTGGCAGGCGGGGTACTCCATGCCGCTGATGAGTGGGTTCCGCTCCTTTGAGACCCAGGAGGAGCTCTACAACGACTATGTAGCGGTGGACGGCGTGGAAAAGGCGGATACCTATTCTGCGTGGCCGGGGCACTCGGAGCACCAGACGGGGCTGGCCTTTGATGTGGGCTGGGTGGATCTGCAATTTGCAAATACCGGGGCAGGCCAGTGGCTGGCCCGGCACGCCCATGAGTACGGCTTCATCATCCGCTATCCCAAGGACAAGGAGAGTGTCACCGGCTATCAGTACGAGCCCTGGCACATCCGCTACCTGGGGGTGGACCTGGCCACCAAGGTGTATGAGAGCGGGCTGTGCCTGGAGGAGTATCTGGGTGTGGCGTAACCTGCATCCTACAAAAAATCATGGGATTGAAATCGGTCGTCGTTGTTTGCTGAGACATACAACGACGACCGATTTTTTGGAAATGGCAGTTATGCAAACGTGTTTTGACACGGTTTTTGTCCTCTTGTCAAAGCCTTTTGATGGAAGGACACGGATGGGTTTGTTAAACTGAGCGACAGAGGAGGATGCATATGCAGATCGGAGACAAGCTGAAAAGTGCCAGGGAAGAACATAAACTCACCCAGTCGCAGGCGTCGGAACAGTTCATGGTGTCCAGACAGACCATTTCGAACTGGGAAACTGGGGGTTCACTTAGATAAAGATACCACATCAATCCCACGCTGACTTTTGCTCAACCGATATAGCCGGAGGGCTGGATAACAAGAAAAGGCGGTATGCGCCCCGTGGAGGGGTAGCGTACCGCCTTTTCTTGTGGGGGTTTCCAAAGGGGGCAAAGCCCCCATTTGGCACACGACTTTGCGAAGCAAAGTGTA
>DVKO01000082.1 GCA_018715985.1 Candidatus Enterenecus avicola | reverse complement strand
TTTTATTCTTCTATCATTCCCCGAATGGAAGGGTGATGGTGGGCTCATCCAGGGTGGTAGATCCCTCTTTGATCTCGAACCCCACCTCGATTTCCTGAACATCGGAGGGAGAGGCGATTTTGTTTTCCTCCAGGGAGTCATCCATCAGCTCAATGTCCAACACTGCGGATTCTCCACTTCCCAACTTCTGGCTGGAACAAAGGTAGCTGGTCATATACCCATTGACCGACAGGGAATCATACACATCGTCGATGGTCACATTTTTCCCACTGCTGTTTTCCACCACCAGCAGCACATTCAGGTCAGCACTCAGCCCAGATGGATCCGCATACACGCCCTTTGAAAGGATTCGCACCCCGCTGCTGTTGTAGACCTCTTGGCCGGAGGGGTCAAAAGCGGCGCTTGCATCGGGAATCACAATCTCCACCGGAGTATCCGCTGCGAGCTCAACCCCATCCCCATTGGACTGTCCCAATGAGAGGGAGACAGAACCCACCTCAGAAATGCCATATACATCCCACCAGGCTGGGTCCAGCACAGACGCAAGCTGCACATCCACAATGCTGTGCTTGCCTGCGTTGATGGCATGGGTGGACCACGTCGAGCTGTTCACCTTCAGGCCGTTGATCCCGATGTCAGAGGTGGACACGTACACCATACTGTCCGTGGTGTTCTCCAATTCCAGAAGCAAAGCTGTCTCGCCGTTGCGGTTGGTCATCAAACCGCTGGACAGCAGCTTCACGCCATTTTGCTCATAGAGGGTATCCTGAGAGAAATAGGCCATCTCATATTCATAGGTGTTTTGGGCGGCCTGACTGGTGATGGTTTCCTGGTAATAATTCATCTCGTAGTCGTGGGCATCGAAAGCAGAGGTTTTCACCTGCCGGGGACCGGAATAGGTGTGATTATAGTCATCGTCCGTCATATCAAATCCAATCTCTAAGTCTGCGATCTCGTCAATGCCATACAGCATCAGCGCATCATAGCTGAACCGGATGGTGTCGTTGGCCTTCTTTCCGTTGGCCACATCACAGTTCAGATACCCCTCCTCCACCATGTAGCCATTGATCGAGTTACAGCTGTACCCCAGAGAGCCGCTGATGAAGGACAAGTCCTTTCCACTGTTGTTTTCGATGGTTAGGCCCAGTTCCACGGAGTCATTGGTGTAGGTCAAGCCGGTGGCGGTGATTTTCACGCCCCCCTCGTCCACCATCACCGTCTCATCTAAGGTCGCATCCTTGTGAAACACACCCAGCGTCTCATCGGTTTTCTCTGGGGCTTCACTGGCCGGGGGGTTGCTCTCGGTGGACGGCTGGTTCCCCGAAGAGCCGCCGCAGGCGGTCAGCGCGCTCAGCATGGCCGCCGCCAGCAGCACAGACATCAGTTTTGTTTTCATGTTGTTTCCTCCTTTGATTGATATGAATGGAATGCGATGATGCACGAGCCCATCAACGGATCACAGGGCGGCGATGTATTCCCTTGCCTGCCGTATCAGCTCCTGCAAATCCATCTGTTTTTCTTCCAGTTCCAAGATTTTTGCCTGAAGCACCTCCTTCTTGACCCAATCGTCGGCATCCATCAGCTCTTTGATGTCTTTCAACCGGAACTCCATCTTCTGATAGAAGTGGATGAGCCGGATCCGCTCCCGCTCCGCCGCCCCATAGAGCAGATACCCATATTTGTTTTTCCCGGATGGGGCCACCAGCCCCGCCTTTTCATAGCCTTGCACCGTGCGCCGGGAAATCTTCAGTTCGGCGCACATTTGGCGCAGTGTTTGTTCCATTTCCATACCTCCTCACCGTAAAACTGCACGCTGCGTGCAGTCAAGGGCTTGACGCAAAATCGCATTCCGTAAGAGAACTTGCAATTTTCGCGTGGGGAGATATGGGCAAAAGAGAACAGCACTCGACGATCCATTCGAGTGCTGTTAGAAAGATTTTAGGATTGACTTTTGGGAACCGTTCGGATATAATATGCGAAACACCGGCAGTTGTGTGATGAGGCTAGGATGTATATCTGAACCTTTTACTCCAGCTGCCGGTGTTTTTATTTGCACGACAGGGAAATAAGCACTCACCGTCTTGCATATTGCCCCGCCCCATGCTACAATTCCACCAGAACCATCCCGCAGAAGGTCTTTGGGACGCGATTGCAAGCTCTTTGACTCACGAAGCGGGATGGTTCTTTTCGTCCAGGCACAATGGGGTTTGGAATGTTCCGATTCTCTGTCTCGGTGACCCATTGCCTGCGTCACCCCTCCCCTGTCCATCCTCTGGGCGTCACTTCTTTTCCCATACACAAATCCAATCCAAAAGTTCTCCCTGAACCGCACCGTTCCGAGCGAACGATTTTTGATGATGTTGGTTTGTGAGAATCTGTGCTATAATGGCCGTGACAAGCCACACATCAGGAGGTGCACACCATGGCCATAGAGAACGGGGAATGGATCATGCGGGGACTGGACTGGGACGACCCCTACCGCATCCGCAGCTGGCAGGAATTGATTTGCTGGGTGGATGAGGTGGGATTTCTCCCCCTGTTCAAAAACGAGATCGACGGCTTTTCCGCCGAGGAACACACCTCCAACCTCTACTGGTGGAGCGGCGACCCGGAGCAGGATCCCTGGGAGTGGCGGAAGTTCATCGCCCGCAGCGGCCAGGTGGCCTACGGCAAATTCTTCGGCAAAAAGGCCGGTTTTATCTCCAAAGCCTGGTTCCCTCAGTTCGCCAACTGGCGGCGGGACGGCTACGACTTTGACAGCCGGTGGGACGAGGAACTGGCCACCCTGCGCCAGAAGCGCATCATGGACCAGTTTGAGGGCCAGCGGGAGCGGTTCTCCT
Organism: Candidatus Enterenecus avicola; assembly: GCA_018715985.1. Taxonomy (GTDB): domain Bacteria; phylum Bacillota; class Clostridia; order Oscillospirales; family Oscillospiraceae; genus Enterenecus; species Enterenecus avicola. Next base: position 9,280 of record DVKO01000082.1, on the reverse strand, counting down.
TTGAGCTCAAGCGGCTGGCCGGGTTTGGCAAGGAGGGGGAGAAGAATTTCGAGGGGACGGTCACCGACCTTCAGATGTACGGGTATCTGCTGATCCGCGACTTCCGGCGGCGGCTGAACAAAAAGGGCCAGCCCTACGGATGGCCCGTCTCCGTCTACACCACGCCGGAGACCCTTTGGGGCTATGCACACATCTCCTCGGCCTACTCCCTGGAGCCTGCGCAGTCCAGAGATCTGATCTATCAGCAGGTACAAAAGCACTTTCCGGCTTCCACGGAAACCACCCTCCACGCCGTACTGGGGTGGGGCAGATGAAAGGGGCAAACCAGCCATGATCCGAGACATTTGCAAAGACGAAACCGTTCTCTCTCAAAAGGCAGAGCCCGCCACTCCAGACGATGTGCCCATCGCCGCCGACCTTCTGGAGACCTTGGAGCACCACAAGGAGGGCTGTGTGGGTATGGCCGCCAACATGATCGGGGTGAACAAGCGCATCATTGTGTTTGACAACCAGGGCACGTACCTGGTGATGTTCAACCCGGAGATCGTCAAGCGCTCCCAGCCCTACCAGGCCCAGGAGGGCTGCCTGTCCCTCACCGGAACCCGCACCGCCCGGCGGTGGAAAACCATTAAGGTACGCTGGCAGAACGAAAAGTTCCAGGAGCGGCTGAAAACCTTCACCGGCTGGACCGCTCAGATCATCCAACACGAAATCGACCACTGCGAGGGGATCATCATATGAAAAAGTGCAGGATCACCGTCATGCGCATGGCCCGGTATGAGGACTTGATGGTCCAGTATGAAAATCCCATCTCCCACGCCTGCGACATGGAGGTGGGCCAGGTATTCATCGCCAACGGCTGGGAACGGCCGGAGGGTTTTTGTCCCAGCGCCTGGGACACCCTCTCCCCCTTTGTGTTGGCCCTGAGCCACGGAGCGGAGAACTTTTATGACGGCTGGATGAAGAACCCCAAGTCCGCCATGCTCTCCTGCAACGATGGCTTCCGTCCGGTGAGCTTCCTGGTGGAGGCCCTGGACGAGGACGCAGAGTGAGGAGGATGCACCATGTTTGAAAACAAAGTTTCCGTGGTCGCCGACCAGAACATCTGCATCGACGGTGGCATGACCCACCAGATGATCTACCACAACGACTTTGGCTGGACCCTGGGAGGTGACCGCCCGTGAAGGTCGCCATTCTCTCCGACACCCATGGTCTGCTCCGCCCCCAGGTGGTGGAGCGGCTGAAGAGCGCCGATGTCATTCTCCACGGCGGCGACATCAACAAGCCGTCCATCGTGGACCAACTGCGGCAGTACGCCCCCCTCTATGTGGTGCGGGGCAACAATGACAAGGAGTGGGCGGAAGAAATTCCCCACCACCTCACCGTCACCCTGGACGGCGTGACCTTTTACCTGGTACACAACAAAAAAGAGGTCCCGTCGGACCTCACAGGGGTGGATGTGGTGGTATTCGGCCACTCCCACAAATATGTGCAGGAGGAAAAGGCGGGCCTGTTGTGGCTCAATCCCGGCTCCTGCGGCCCCCGGCGCTTCCACCAGGAGATCACCATGATGATGGCAGTTGTGGAACACGGGACCATCCGAGCGGAGCGGATCGACATTCCCCACGAAATTTCGTAACGCAGCCGCCGTCAGGACGATTACCGCATCGAGTGCTCCCAGGACGGACTCCACTTCAGCCAGATGCGCATCTGCCACCTGCACCAGGGCGGCGGCGCCATCCGCTTCGGCGTCTACGCCTGCTCCCCGGAGGACTCCTCCTTCACCGCCCGCTTCACCCACATGGGTGTCACAGACTGCCAGTGGCTGGCCCATGATGGCCAGCAGCCCGACGGCCCCGAAGTCTGAGCCACGCTTACCCTCTCTTTTCCCTCGCCCCTTCTCTGCTCACGCAGGTAGGGGCGAGTTTTTCGTCTCCACCTGCTGGCGCAGTCGGCTGAGAAACAACTCCGCCGCCTTGGAAAAGACCTGGTACTTCTTCCACACCAGGCACATCCCCAGCTCCATCCGTGGCTCCAGAGGGCGGAAACAGAGGTTGCTCCCCCTGGTGTTTACCAGCTTGTCCAGGGTAAAGGCATATCCCATCCCCTCATCCACCATCAGCGAGGCGTTGTAGATCAGGTTATAGGTGGCCACGGTGTGCAGCTCCGCAGGCTCCTTTTGCAGCCAGCGGTACAACCCGCTTTTGTTGCCCATCTGGCGGGACAAGATCAGCGGCTTGTCCCACAGATCCTGGGGGGTCACCGCCTCTTTTCCCGCCAGGGGGCTGCTGCGCTGCATCAACACACCCCACACATCCTGCATCGGCAGTTCCATATAGTGATACTTGATCCGGTCAAAATCCCCCAGCAAAATTCCGAAATCCAGCAGCCCCTTGTCCAGGCGTTCGCACACATCCATTGCGTCCCCACTGACAATGTGGAACTGGATGCCGGGATGCTCCCGCTGGATCTGGTTGGCGGTTCTGGCAATCTGGCGCATTCCATCGGTCTCCCCAGTCCCTATGTAGACCTCTCCGCCCACCAGGTCATCCGACTGGGTCACCTCTTTTTCGGTTCGCCTGACCAGGTCCAGAATTTCCTCCGCCCGCTTTCGCAGCAGCATTCCCTCCTCGGTGAGGGTGATCCTGCGGTTTCCCCGGATGAGCAGCTGCTTTCCCAGCTCCTCCTCCAGCTCCTTGAGCTGTCTGGACAGCGTAGGCTGGGTCAGGTGCAGCGATTGGGCCGCCGCGGAGATGCTCTCCTCCCGCGCCACCGCCAGAAAATACTGCAACACCCTCAAGTCCATCTCACTCGCCTCCCCTTTCTCTCAGTATAGCCCATCTGCGCTATGCTTTTCAAGCATAGTTGCTTATTCCACATAGGTATTTGTTATATTGCCAGGCGGGTGATACAATAGGGTCAAAGATCAGATGCAACAGGAGAGCAGAATGAAACTGACAGAATTTTTGGAACATCTCAACCGCGGAATCCCCGTGGAGGGCGGATGTGAGGCCCACCAGTTCATGCACGGTGTCAGCATCGGCGACGGGGCCGTGGTGGCCGCAGGGGCCGTGGTGACCCGAGACGTACCGGAAAACACCGTCGTGGGCGGAGTCCCCGCCCGAATCATGAGAACCGTCAGCGAGGAGGAACTTCCATGAGCAAACAGATTTTGGTCCTCTCCACCAGCCTGCGCACAGGCGGCAATTCGGACCTGTTGGCCCAGGGGCCGCTGACCGTTTCCATGGAGGACTACGGCGGCTTTGAAAAGGTTGGGCCCCTGGGTACAACGCTGACCCGCAACGACCAGCAGATCACCACCCAGCCCGGAGACGTCATTCTCTACCAGGGCAACCAGATCACCATTTACTATGGGACCAACACCTGGAGCTTCACCAGGCTGGCCAAGATCCAGGACCCCGCCGACTTAGCAGACAAATTGGGCGGCGGAACCGTCCAAGTCACATTTTCTCTTACCTAGGAGGTATGCAGCATGGCAGTCAAACAGACAGCGGGCAGAGATGCCCTGGGCCAGTTCGCGCCCAAATTTGCTCAATTAAATGACGACGTTTTATTTGGCCAGGTCTGGAGTCGGGAGGACAAGCTCTCCCTGCGGGACCGCTCCCTGGTGACGGTGGTGGCTCTCCTATCCCAGGGTCTTGTGGACTCCTCGTTCCAGTACCACCTGACCTGCGCCAGACAAAACGGCATCACCCGCCAGGAAATCGCTGAAATTCTCACCCACGCCGCCTTTTACGCCGGGTGGCCCAAGGCCTGGGCCGCCTTCCGCATGGCCAAGGAGGTGTGGACGGAGGATGACGCCCAGGACGGCAAAGCCCAGCATCAGCGGGAGATGGCCTTCCCCATTGGCGCTCCCAACGACGGCTTTGCCCAGTACTTTGTGGGCCAGAGCTACCTGCACCCCCTCTCCACCAGTCAGGTGGGGGTGTACAATGTGACCTTCGAGCCGGGCTGCCGCAACAACTGGCACATTCACCAGGCCAGCAGCGGCGGCGGACAGATCCTCATCTGCGTGGCAGGACGGGGCTATTACCAGGAAGAGGGCTCTCCTGCCCGGGAGCTTCACCCCGGCGACGTGGTCAACATCCCCGTGGGGGTCAAGCATTGGCACGGAGCCGCCCCGGACAGCTGGTTCTCCCATCTGGCGGTGGAGGTGCCGGGCGAGCAGTGCTCCAACCAGTGGCTGGAGCCCGTCTCCGACGAAGAGTACGGCAAACTGAACTAAAAAAAGCAAACGACATCCCAGGGGGCTGACACTATCTTACCCCCTGGGATGTCTCATTGTGTATAGGCGGAATGCAGGCCCTGCACCCTCTCAGCCGCTGATCCGTTCCACGGCCTTTCCGGTTCTCTGCTCCAAAAAACCGCGGAAGCTGTCTACGGTCCCCCCTTTGAGCTGGGATTTCTGATAGATCTGCGCGTGGTTTTTCCCCATAATAAAGAAGAAGTACTCCCTGCTCTCCGCCACCAGCACGATCTTTTCATAACTCCAGCTGGTTGTGGCCCCTGCAATGCGGCACTCGTAGTGGTCGGGATAAAAGCTGGTGCTCCACAGCTCCGCCCCAGGCAAAACATTGCGCTGGGCCATCCAGCCGTTGATGGAATCCCCCCAAATCTGCACCACCAGAATCACAACCAAGGCAACAAAATTCAGCCCCCGCATGGGCGGGCTCACGTCGGGCACCACCAGCATCATGGCGGCCAGTGCGCAGATGATCCACCCCAGAATTTTGATCCTCCGGGTGGCTTTCTTGCGCACGGTCTTGCGCAGGGCTCGGACCAGGGCAGTCATGGCCCGTCGGTCACAGATGGTATGACAGCTGTATTCCATGTGATTCCCTCCTCGTCTGTGGGCATTTTCTCTGTGACTCTAGTATAGCAAACTCCCCAGATAAAACCAAGGGCCAAGGGCAGTTGAAAATTTTCGATGTTTTTTACTTTTCCCTCTTGCAATCTGGATGAAGGTGTGCTATTATGTCATAGTTCGGTTCAGATCCGGGTGTGGCGAAGTTTGGTATCGCGCTTGACTGGGGGTCAAGAGGCCGCAGGTTCAAGTCCTGTCACTCGGACCAAAAATGAAACACCGCTGACTTTTTGTCGGCGGTGTTTCATTTTTGCTTTGGTTGGCTACGTGAACCTGCGGCCTCTTGCATTGAAATCCGCCGCTCAGCGGCCATCAGAGCGCAGCTCTGATGGCCGCAGGTTCAAGTCCTGCCACTTCGTCGGAGCAAAGTCCGTTCTGCTCCGTTCGCCTCTGAGAAGCGAGGCGAACATCCGCTCACTCCCTTGCTCCTCCTCTCCAAATCGAACCCGCTGTGCTGGGCTTCGATTTGGGTTTTTATTTTTCCCTCCCTTCCCCGCGTATCTCCTTCCACCAGGCCGCTGAAAAGTCCCTTCGGCTGCTCCTGCACATATTTTACAATTAATTCCGCATTTTTTGTTAATTATTGTTGATTTCACACGGATTTATTGATAGAATAATTCATGATTTTATACAAAAGGGAGAGTATGCCATGAAAAAACAACACTTCAAAGGAGTGCTGGCCTCTACACTAGCGCTGAGCATTCTTCTATCCCCGGCATTGTACGTGCGAAGTAGTGCAGCAGCACCCACCGAAAACTTAAAGGATCACTGGTCCTTTGAAGGGGACACCCCTCTGGTCAGCACCGTTCAAGATGGTGCAACCGCCACCCTTCAGGGCGAACACGTCAGCGTGGTGGACAGCGGCAACCCTGTCTTCGGCAAAGTACTGCGGTTTGGAGAAGGTACAGACAACTATATGCGTCTGGAAAACTACATCAACACCGGCAGCGGCTCCACCTCCTTCTCCATGTGGTATCGCTACGACACTTCCATCACCGGTGATGTGGCCGCCGCTCCTACCGTACTTCTGCAACATGAGGGGAGCGGCCGCTCTCTGCTCACCTTGCAGGCGGACGGCAAATACAACACCTACATCAATGGACAAGATGTCACCTCCACCAGCAGCGTAACCAAAGGTGGCTGGCAGCACATCACCGTCACCTTCGACCAGGACGCCAAAAAGGTGAAATACTACATCAACGGTGAGTTGGACAGCCAGCAGGACCTGGGCGGCACCGCCGTCAACCAGGTGCTCACCCTCCGTCTGGGCGCCCACAAAACCGCCAACACCACCAACCCCCACCCCATGCGTGGTGATGTGGACGAGTTCTATGTGTACAACAAGGCCCTCACCGACGACGAGGCCAAAGCCATCTACGAGGACAAGGCCGGCGAACTCTATGAGGTGGAGATTCAGACTCTCATCCAGGAGGCCCAGACCCTGTACGACAGCCAGCAGCTGGAGGACACCCACCAGTACGCCGTGGCCCTGTCCCAGGCCATTGAGGCGGCCAAGAAAGCCGAGTCCCTGGCCCAGCTGCAGTCGGCCTACACCGCCCTGGAGCAGGCCATGGACAACTACCGCTCCGCCCTTCCCCTTTCGCTGACGGTGGATTTGAACCAGGTGGACATCACCATTGATCCCAACTCCATCTTCGGCATCAACCACCGGTATGGCTTCAACGGCTACGGTACCTTTAATTCTGAGACCATGCAGATGAACGAGGAGTTCGTGGAGCTCTACAAGCAAGCTGGCTTCGGCTCCATCCGCTATCCCGGCGGCTCCATCTCCAACCTGTTCAACTGGAAGACCACCCTGGGCCCCGTGGCAGAGCGCAAGAACCAGATCCACGGGTACTACAACAACGCCGGGCAGGGGGGCATTGCCCCCAATTTCGGCATCGGAGAAATTGCCGACTTTGCCGACCAGGTGGACTCTGAGATCGTCTATGTGTACAGTCTGGCCCGGGGCAGTGCCCAGGACGCCGCAGACCTGGTGGAGTATCTGAACGCCGAGGTGGGCACCAACCCCAACGGCGGCATCGACTGGGCCAAGGTACGGGCAGACAACGGCCACCCCGAGCCCTACAATGTGAGCTATTTCGAGATCGGCAATGAGATGCAGATGGCCTACGGCCCCAATGCCGACGGCACCTCCTCCCAGGGCTATTGGACGGACTATGTGGACGGAGACCGGGTCAACGCCTACACCGAGGGCGGTACCGCCAAATTCACCCAGCGCTACACCGTCAAAGAGGAGGATTGGAACAAGGTGGCCTCCCAGTCCGACGGCACCGCCAACCAGGTGCGCTTCCTGCGCTACGCCAACCTGAACCCCGGTATGCTGGATGAAAATGGGAAAATTGTGGACGCCCCCGATTTCAAAGCGGTCAATGACGGGGTCCAGGTCTATGTGGGCACCGACGGCAGCCTGACCGAGTGGACCGTGGTGGAGTCCCTGGCCGGTTACGACGGTGACGACCAGGTGTGCGTGGTCAACTATGCCAATGGCTCCATCCAGTTCGGCGACGGTACCCACGGCGCCATTCCCGCCAAGGGCCAGAATATCTACGCCACCTACACCGTGGACCGTGAAGGCTTCATTGACATCTCCAAGGCCATCAAAAACACCACCGATCAGATCAATGCCGCGGAGGGAAGCAATCACGAGGCCCACGTTTACACCAGCTTTGAGTCGGCAAACTTCATCACCCTCATGAACAACCTGGACGCCAACGAGTGGTACGACGGCATGACCATCCACCCCTATTCCGGCACCGTGTCCGGCGGCACCGATGTCAACCTCTTCTATGACAACGCTATGAAGAAGGCGGAAGACACCGGCATTCAGAAGGTGCGCAACTACGTCAATATGCTCCCTGAGGGCAAAGTGCCCGTCATCAGTGAATTTGGCATCTACAACAACACTCAGTCCCAGGTGCGCTCCCAGACCCACGCCCTTTACATCGCTAAGGTGATGATGGAGTATGTGAAGCTGGGCAGCCCCTACATCCAAAAGCACTGCCTATCCGACTGGTACAGCTCCGGCGGCGACTCCCTGGGCCCCACTCAGCAGGCGGTCATTCAGGTGGTGCCCCAGGAGGGCGCCAGCACCCTCACCGGGGAAGGGGAATTCAAGTACTTCTCCACTCCCTCCGCCCATGTCTTTCAGATGTTCAACTCCGGATTCGGCGACAAAGTGGTGTCCGCCAAACTGGATTCCGCTCCCACCATGTCCAACGGCGTCACCTCTCTGACCACTCTGGCCAGCAAGGACGACCAGGGGAACATCTACATCGCCCTGGTCAATGTGGACCGTGAAGCCGACCGCTCGGTGAAGCTGGATGTCACCGGCGTGGATCTCATCGGCTATCAAATGGAGATTCAGACCCTGGCCTCCGAGGGCATTGCCGATGAAAACACTCTGGAAGACCCCGACAACGTCACCGTTGTCACCACTCAAGCTGTGTCCGATGCTGCCGCCCCGGTGGTCAGCGTCCCCAAGCACGCCTTTGTGGTGGTCAAGCTGTCCCAGCCCGTAAACAAGGCCGATCTGACTGCCGCCATTACACAGGCAGAGGCATTGAATGCGGATGACTACACCGCTGAGAGCTGGGCTAACCTCCAGACCGCTCTGGCCGCTGCCAAGACCGTGGAGGGCAGCACCGACGCCACCCAGACCCAGGTCAACGAGGCCCTGACCGCCCTGCAAGCCGCTAGGAAGGCTCTGGTGGATGCTCCCGCTCCTTCGGTGGACAAGAGCGACCTGACCGCTGCCATCACCGAGGCGGAACAGCTGCAGGAGAAGGACTACACCCCCGAGAGCTGGGCCAACCTCCAGACCGCTCTGGCCGCTGCCAAGACCGTGGAGGGCAACGCCGACGCCACCCAGGCCCAGGTCAACGAGGCCCTGGCCGCCCTGCAAAGCGCCAGGAAGGCTCTGGTGGACGCCCCCGCTCCCTCTCCCTCCGTGGAGCCCAGTACTGAGCCTACCACTCAGCCCACGACTGAGCCTACTTCTGAGCCTACCACTCAGCCCACTTCTCAGCCCACTGCTCAGCCCACCACCCAGCCCACGCAGCCCGGAGACTCCGTGCCCCCCACCGGGGACAGCATGACCATCTGGCCCGCTGCTGCCATGCTGGTTCTCTCCCTGGGCGGGCTGGTTCTGGCCGAGCTCAGACGGCGCAGAGGGTAAGTCCTGCGCACCAGTTCATATCAACCACATAGAAAGAAACCGCTGGCAGACTGTGTTCTGCCAGCGGTCAGACTGTCGAAAAGCCTCACGTCAATGCAAGAAGGACAGATGATCTTGCATCGTCAAAAAGCCCTCGGCAGAGTTTTTCCATCCGAAGATGGAAAAATAAATTGAAATCTGTTTTTTTCGGGGACATG
>DVKO01000081.1 GCA_018715985.1 Candidatus Enterenecus avicola | reverse complement strand
GGGGGCTGGGTGGGGGGCGTGTAGCGGTTGGAAAAGAGCACCTCATCCGTCTTCTGGGTGCTTTCACCGCTTACCGCCCAAAGTTCAGCCACCAGGCCGCCCTTGTCATGGTTGGTCACCCGGACGGTGACGGTGTACACCGTCTCGTCATAGGTCACATACGCTGCATTTCCCTTGGTCTGGCGCAGAGTATACACATAGTCCCCCGGCACCGTGTACTCCACGGGGCCAAAGGCGCCCTCTCCGCTGCCGGTAAACGTCAGGGTGCGGCTCTCCGGCAGGGGCGTGCCCTCCGGGGCCTCCAGCTGCACGGTGAATGCCGTGTCGGTCTGGGCGTACACCTGCACCCGCACCGGGATGGACGCCGTGCAGGCATACTCCTCCGCCCCAGCCCCCATGGGAAGGGCCCACGCCGCCAGCAGCAGGGAGAAGAGAACCCCCATATATACTTTTTTCATAAAGAGTCTCATACGCTTACTCCTTTGCGGCTTCGCTGACCCGGTCCAGCCGACCGAATATCACCACACGCCCATTGGTCTGGGCCTCGGCGCAGGTGGACAGGGCGATGATCTGGTCCGAGTTCCTCACCCCGATGTCCCGGTATTGCACCGCCATGTCCTCCACATACCTCACCAGCTCTCCCACGCCCCCCTGCGAGGAAGGGATGGGGTTGTAGACGGTGTGGTCGTAGGCGTCCACCTGGGCGCAGGCAAAAAAGGTGATGTCATAGGTGGCCTGGGGCAGATAGAGCCGCCCGGTGGGATGGGCCTGGAAGTAATCCTCGTTGACAAACTCCACCACGTCGCCGAACATCCCGCCGTTGTCCATATGATGCCCATACACGATGTTATAGGCATCGGAAAAATCGGGGCTGTTGCGGCTGTCCAGAAAGATAGAGCCGGAAAGGGAGAACTCCCCATAGATGTCCGTGTTGATGTAGTCCCAATCGGTCTCCCCCTGTACCACAGGGTAGTCGATGTTGGTCTCATACACCGTCAGCCAGGCCCGGACATCCGGGTTGATCTCCTGCAATTCGGTGAGGGTTGGGTTGCTGTTGGGGTCGTCGGAGGCCGGCTTGAAGGCCAGCAGCTCCTCCGAGAGGAACGCCCCGCTGTACACCATGGCGGTGTCCCACAGGGAATATCCGCCGTAGAGCAGCATGAGCAGGATCAGCCCACCGGCCAGCAAGCTGACCAGTCGATCTCCCAGCCGTGCCAGTTTGGCTGCCTGTTCCAACGGGGCGCACTCCTTTCTTTCTGGGTTTCTTCTATATCGGTAAGAAGAGAATTAGTCCTCCACGCGCTTGCGCAGGAACACCACCACACCGGCCAGGGCGATGACCACCATCAGGGCGTAGGGGGCCACGTTCAGGATGATGCCGGTGGGGTTGACGGCGTTCTTGGTGTTGATGACGGTCACGGTGTGGTTGTTAGCGTCCATGTCCTGCTGATTGGCCGTGGTGTACTCACCATTGTTGGTATTAGCATAGGTAGCATCCACAGCAGAATCTGCACCGTCAATCTTATAGGTCACGGTGTAGGCCTCGTTGCTGCTCAGCTGCTCCACCACGGTGTAGACCGCGTTGGCAGGAACACCGGTGATGGTTATACTCTCATCGTCGCCCAGGCTCTTGTTGACGCTCAAGGCCCCGTCAGCGCTGGCGCCATCCGCGGTCTGGACTCCGTCCACCTTCACCTTGGTGCCTTCGCTCAGGCCGGTGAAGTCCACGTCAATGCTGAATTTCTGAGTCATATCAGCCATGGCGCCCTCCACGTTCTTGGTGACGGTGAGGGTGTAGGTAGTGTAGGTATCGGTATCCTCGGTGAACTTAGCGGTGTAGGTGGGTGTTTTGTTGTTGTCCTGGGCGTAGGTGGGTGCAGCGTCAGAGGTGGACATCTGGTAATAGGTGATCGCACAGGCTCCGGCCACGTTGGTGACGTAGACATCCAGATAGATGGTGTTGGCATCCCCCGTCTCAAGCCCAGCGACCGTGGGATTGGTCTCGGTAATCACATAGCGATAGATGCCGGCGGTGGGGAATGTGATACCAGAGAAGTTCACAGTGACATCCTTGGAAACCTTGCTGTCGGAAACAGCGTCCTTGGGGGTAAACACGACGTTAGCAATGGTGGGGGTGCCCAAACCGGCTTTGATGGCCGGGCTGGTGGCGGTGGCCGCCTTCGCCTCACCCGCTCTTACCGTATAGGAATAGGTGGCGCTGGGCACCGTGCCATCGGCGGCAGCGGCCATATTGATGGCCTTGGTAAACTTGACGCCGCCAGCAGCCTCGGTGGCCATGGCAGGCATGGCCGTCATACCGGCCACCAGAGCCAGGGACATAGCGGAAGCCGCCAATGCCTTCATCAGTTTATTTGCTTTCATAAGTATTTCCCTCTCTTCCTTCAAAGTAAGTCAAAATGATTTCGCAAAGGCACAGGCCTTTGACAACGAGATTATAGGCCGGAACGGCGCACCACGGTGATCACCTTCCCCAGGATGTCCCCGGTGTTCACCGGACCGTAGTACCGGCTGTCTTTTCCCCCCTCCCGGAAGTCGCACAACACGAACAGCTCGTCCGACGCCAGGGTCAGGGGGTAGGTCACCCCCGACTCATAGGGGGGCGTGGAGTAGTAGATGTCGCTTTCGATGACGGTGGAGCCGTTGACCACCAGGGTGGCCTGCTGGGTGACCTCCACCGTGTCACCCCCCCGGGCCACAATGCGGCCCACATACCGGTGTTCCTCCTGCTCCACCACCACCACGTCGCCGCTGACCCAGTCGTCAGCCAGGCGGTAGTAGAGCAGCAGGTCTCCGGCGCTGATGCGGGGTGACATATCGTCGTTGGGGGCGGGCATCACCCCGAACACCAGGCCAAACACCACCGCCACCATGACCAGGAGCAGCGCCAGGCGGGAGAAAAATCCCACAATGCTGGCCTTGTCCAAAAGCCTGCGGCGGCGCTGGCGGATGATGTCCAGAGGGGCCTGAGGGGATTGGGGGCTGTGTTTACCCACGGGCCACACCGCCCTTTTCCTCCATCAGCCGGTGCAAGGCCCGCTCCCGGTCGTCCAGCAGCGCCTGGTAGTAGGCCGCCTGCTGGTGATAGGCGATCTCATACTCCTGCTGGAGCTTCTCCAGCTTTTTCCACACATCCGCCTCGTCTACCCCGCCCAGCAGCTTTTTCCGGAATTTCATCTCCCGGAGGGTGTGGGCAATGCCCTCCAGGCCGGGGGCAGGCTGGACCTGCGGTGCTTGCTTGTCCGCCATGCCGCTCACATCCAATCTCTGCGCCGACGGCGCCACACCAGGAAGGAGCAGCCGAAGATGACCAGGGCGCTGGCCCCGCCCACCCAAAGCATCACGGTGTAGCCAGGGCTCATGGGCGCCACGCCGGAGGGGGGCGCCCCCAGGTTCCGCTCATTGTAGAAGTCCACGGTGTAGCCGCCGTTCATGCTGGCTACGGTCTGCACCGCCGTGTTGGGAATATAGTCCGGCACTACCCCATGGGATGCATAACTTCTGGATTGGGTGGTGTACTCGGCCACGGCTTCTTCGGTTACCGTCACCTGCTGGCTGTCATAGGGGATCTGAAGGAAGATCCGCTGGCCATGTTTCAGGGTGAAGGTGTAGTTGTCGCTTTGCTTGAGGGTCAAGGGCTCCGGCTGGGTCATCCCCGCCCCGCTCTTGGTGGCGGTGATATCCCCCGTAAAGGGAGTGCCTTGTTTGCCCTGTAAGGACAAGGTGAAGGTGAAGTCCAGGGATGTATCGCCCATGGTACCCCCCACCGTCTTGGTGACGGTCAGGGGCTGGGCCCCGGCGTACAGGTTGGTGACCTGCACCGCTGCCGTGGCGGTGTCCGCCGCATACGAGGAGATGTACGCCACCGCAGTGCCCGAGGCAATGGTCACATTGTGGGAGGTGGTGGTGTAGGCTGCACTCTGCCACTGGGTCTCGCCCACCGTATCACTGCCATGGCCCGTCTCAGTGACCCGGTATCTGCCGTTCTCCACATCCAGCAGCACGATCTCTCCGGTTCCCTTCCGGGACACCGTCAGCACGCCGCTTTGGAATTGGGCCTCGGTATCCGCCGTCCCATACTGACGCACGGTCACCGCTCCGGTGTAGTCTGCGTCCACGCTCTGGCCGTCCGTCTCCAGCTTTTCCACCGTAAAGGTGTAGGACTGTTCGGTCACGTCCGTGTCAGTCACCCCCTGTACCTGCTTGTTGATGGTCAGAGAGGTGGTGTGCTGGTCGGTGACCTGGACGATCACGGAGCCGGAGAACAGGTTAGTCAGGTCGTACAGCGTGGGGCTTGTTAAGTCCGTGACGTGATACCCTTTCTTTTGCATTTCTTGGCTGTGGGTAAGGCACTGTTCCATCATCAGCTTGGACCAGCCAGTGTCGGTGGTCATCCAGTGGACGGCCTCATCGCCCAAGACTTCTTTGATCGACTCTCCGGGATCGTATTCCAGCCCAGCCTGGGTGGAATACTGCATATGCATACCCAGCCGGGTCTTTCCGGCGCTGTTGGCCGGATCATACAGCTCCAGCTCTCCCGTGCTCTCGTCGTACATATAGGCGGGGTGGTAGGTGACGCCGCCTGTTTTGTTGGGCACAAATGCATTGCCCTCGATCGTGCGCCAGACAAAGTTTTGGAAATTTCCATCCCCGGAAATGGTACCTGACGGCACGGTATAGAACCTGGCCACGATGTTGTTCAAGGTGACATCAATATCGCCCAGAGATGCGAACTGAGCCATACTCTTGACGATAGATCCCACACCACGGGCCACCACGATACCATCGTCGGCATCACCTGCATCGGCATACACTCCGGTGTTGTCCACAATAATCTTGGTGACTTTTGGATTGATTGTGTACCCATCCGGTGCTGCAGTCTCCTTTAGGTAATAGGTGCCGTTGGCCAACACTGCGTCCCCGATCGGGTACACTCCTGCACCGTCCAATTGGATGCCATGCTGTTCTTTGTTCAGATTCATGGTAGTCAGAGTGCCCACCTTATCTGTACATGTAGCATCTCGATACAGGGTAAACTCCGCCTCAGCTACAGCCGTTCCATCGGGGGCCAGCTTCTGGACAAAAAGCCGGTTTTTGATGTTGGGCACGTGGACGTTGGCAGAGAACACCCGGCTCCATTCATCGCTGTTCTGCACCCGCCAGGTATTTTCTATTGTGGCACTCTGTACACTGGGGGCCTTGGTATAATAAAAGCCCACAGTATATTCCGTATTTTGCTTCTCTGTTTCACCCAAAAGGTAGTAGTAGGATGTAATTTCACCAGGGAGGTTCGTCACGGTGATGGCGTAGTTCTCGTCGCTATCTGGCTGTGCCACAAAGCAGTTCTCCTGATTTCCCGCCTTTTGCAGCTCCTCCAGCACCTGTTTCACGCCAGACTCGTCATCTTTCAGCGGCTGCCCGGTGTGCCAGCCGTCCGTGGCGCTGCCGGTCACCAGACTCCACAGGTCGGTTTCCGAGGGTGCTGCCGTCCCCACATTGGTGGTGCGCCGCAGCACCACGGCAAAGAGGGTGCCCCCCTGTTCCAGATCTGCGCTCTGTCCTGTGCCGTATGTAACCGTACCGTCCATCACAACGGTGGAATTGGTATAGGCATAGGCTCCGGTGTCCCAGTAATTGTCACTCAAAAGCAGCACTTTTTCATCGATGTTCACCAAATAGAGCTGCACATCTCCCGTCGAACGGTAGCCCTCCGGCTTGACTGACTCCACCAACAGCAGGTTCCCCCGTTGCCGGCCGTTGCTGTCCTGGTATATTATTCTTTCATCTTCCAGATCCGTCCAAATGTCCTGGAGGCTGACCACATCCCCCTGGGCGTCCAGCAGGACAAATTGGCCCTCCGAATCGGTGGTGCCGGTGGCGATGGGGTCACCGATTTCCCCGTAGTTCTGGTCGGCCAGGTACAGCTGGAAGCCCGCCCCCGGGACCGGGTCACCGGTCTGGTCCACCTTGATGATAGAACTCTCTGGAACGGTAACCAGATTGTACTTCAAATTCATATTGGAATCGGTATTGCCACGTTCCAAATAGAAGAAGTCCAGGGTGTGATAAGTGCCGTCGGCAAAGGTGTTATTACTAAAAGCTGCGTTGTTCTTTCCAGCCTTTACAAACAGCTCTTTCAGTGTAGTCTCATAGGATTCAAACACCTTGGGTTGTCCCTGCGCATCTTCTGCCTTGCTGGCACTGGAGATGGTCACTATACCAGTATCAAACTCAATCTTTACCGATACTGCATCGTGGATACCGCCCAGATCGGCTACCAGCACATCGTCAATAAAAATCCACACATCATCATCACCAGAGAACTCATAAGTGACGGCATCTTGTTCACTGCTGTCCGTATGCCCTCCATACTGTTGCACAAAACGGGACTGCATGTGCATACCGAAGTAGTGATTGATGGAACTATCCGTACTGGCTACTTTGGTCCCTCCAAACACACTGTTCACACCATTAAAGGGGAAAAATTGTCCATTTGGAGAGTTGCCCGCTGCATTGACACCACCTGTGGTGTCAGGATACATACCGCTTCTATAAAGCTTAAAGTTTACACCGTCTGCACCATTTTGGTACTGTTCCTCTGTCATGCCATCCAACAAGGAAGCGAAAGCTCCCTGACTGTCATAGTAGTAATACCCCTGGTCATCCACGCGGAGCAATCCGCCTACATTGGTGTAGGACTGTTTCCCGTTATGTGCTTGGTCAGGATCAAACAAGTACGCCAGAGATTCTGTTCGGCTGCGGCTATTCAATGAGGACGCATCAACCCACCGACTATCTAAACCATCCGAAGTATTCAGTGCCAACTGTGGAAATCCGTCTGTCCCTAGCGTTTTTTTCACGATTCCGTTTACCGGGCCGCTGCCAATACCAGACCATCCGTTCCAGTGTCCATCGTTGTTGAAGGTGGCACCGCCACTCTTCTCTTCTGCTACGTCATTTGCCGCATAATCGACTTTTGACATACCCTTGCCGAACAGGAGGACATGCCCTGCATTAATACCTCCATCGGGTAAAATCTTTCCGTTATCGTCATCCTCTGCTTTCTGGGATTCCAGCCAGTAATCAAAAACATTGATGGTAGTGCCCACTACATCATCCAGGCCATCAACCTCCGTGTAGCTACCCGCCCGCGGCGCTGCCTCGGTCACTGCGAAATTCTCCACCCCAGGCAAGGCATAGGCCTCGTCCAGAATGGGAGTCTCCACAGGTTCCTCCGGGGTCTCACTATCTTCCGGAACCGTGGTCTCCTCAGGAGCTGCGCTCTCTTCCGGAGCGTCCGTCTCTTCCGGAGCGTCCGTCTCCTCTGGAGCGGTGGTCTCCTGGGGTGCCTCTGTCCCCTCAGGGGAGGCACTATTCTCCGGCTGTGTGCTTACCTCCGGAGACGTGGATTCCACGCCAGGCAGAACCTCTGCCCAGGCCTGTCCTCCCAGACCTACGATGATGGTAAGCGTCAAAAGCAACGCCAACATTCGTTTCTTCATGGTTCCCATATTTTTTCCTCCGTCTACTCCCACATAACCTCTTCCCTATGGGACAACAAAGAGCGGCCCACTCGACCCACCCCGTCGGGGATGAGTCGACTGTTCCCGCCCTTATCATACGCAAACTCCATGCTCTCCCCATTGCACTGGATGTGAAGGGCTGGATTTCTCTGATAAAATTTTCAGAATTTCTCAGCTGGTGGTATTATTTTACCTTGCCCTTACAAAAAAGGCAAGACCATTTTGCAATCTTGCAGGATATATTTTATACTTTTTTCGTAAAATACCCCAAAACCCCACACCATTGGTACTATTTCACATATAAACATCAAAATTTCCCAAAAAAAGAGGGCATTTTGTTCTCCAGCGGTAAACCACGGCTAACCAAAAAAACACCGTTGCAGCTTCCGTGGGCCAGGATGTGCCCTGTTGACCCGCAAAAAAGGCCTTCCCAGGATGGATTCCCGAGAAGGCCTTTTGCTGGGTTATACCTCCATGATCACCGGCAGGATCATGGGGTTTCGTTTTGTCTTTTTGTAGAGATACCCGGACAGGCTGCCCTTGATCTCCGACTTGATGGAGGACCAATCCCGCACATGGCGGTCCTGGCAGGTCTCCAGGGCATCCATGGCCACCTGGCGCAGCTCGTCCATCAGGGCCTCGGACTCCTTGACGTAGACAAAGCCACGGGTGATGATGTCGGGCCCGGAGATGACCTGTCCGTCCTCAGCGGACATGGACACCACCACCACGATCATGCCGTCCTGGGCCAGGTGCTGGCGGTCCCGCAGCACCACAGCGCCCACGTCGCCCACGCCGTAGCCGTCCACAAACACCTTGCCCGAGGGCACGGTGCCGTTGATGCGGGCGCTCTTCTGGGTGATCTCAATGACCTTGCCCACATCGCTGATGACGATGTTCCGGGGGTCCATGCCCATCTCCCGGGCCAGCTTGGCGTGGGTTTTCAGCATCCGCTGCTCTCCGTGGACGGGGATGAAGTATTTGGGACGCACCAGGGCGTGGACGATTTTCAGCTCGTCCTGGCAGGCGTGGCCGGAGACGTGGAGGGACAGCTCCCGCTCGTTGACCACCTCGGCGTCCCGGCGGTACAGCTCATTGATGACGTTGCCGATGGCGTTCTCGTTGCCGGGAATGGCGGAGGCGGAGAGGATCACCCGGTCCCCGGCCTGGATCTCCACCTGGCGGTGGGTGTTGAAGGCCATACGGGTCAGGGCGGACATGGTCTCACCCTGGCTGCCGGTGGTGATGATACACACCTTGTTCTTGGGCAGTCCCTTGATCTGGTTGACGTCCACCACCGTGCCTGCGGGCACCTGCATATACCCCAGCTCGGTGGACACCCGCATGACATTTTCCATGCTCCGGCCCGTCACCGCCACCTTGCGGCCGTACTTGGCGGCCACATTGATGATCTGCTGGATGCGGTCCACGTTGGAGGCAAAGGTGGTGACAATGATGCGCTGGTCGCAGCCCCGGAACAGAGCCTCAAAGGAGGCCCCCACGCTGCGCTCGCTCTTGGTAAAGCCGGGCCGCTCCACGTTGGTGGAGTCGGCCAGCAGGGCCAGAACGCCCTCCCGGCCCAGCTCACCCAGGCGGGTCAGGTCGGCCATGCCGCCCTGGATGGGGGTGGGGTCGATCTTGAAGTCGCCGGTGTGCACCACCACGCCCAGGGGGCAGCGGATGGCAAAGGCCACGGCGTCGGCGATGGAGTGGTTGATGTGGATGAACTCCACGGAGAACTTGCCGGCCCGCACCGTCTCCCCCGCCTCGCAGGTGATGAGCTTCACCTTCTTGTCCAGGCGGTGCTCCTCCAGCTTGAGGCGGATGAGCCCGGCAGACATCCGGGTGGCGTAGATGGGCACATTCACATCCCGCATGAGATAGGGGATGGCGCCGATGTGGTCCTCGTGTCCGTGGGTGATGAAGATGGCCCGGATGCGGTCCCGGTTCTGGATGAGATAGGTGAAATCGGGGATCACCACGTCCACCCCGTACATCTCGTCGTCGGGGAAGCCCATGCCCACGTCCACCAGAATGATGTCGTTGCCGTACTCGTACACGGTGAGGTTCTTGCCGATCTCATTGAGGCCGCCAAGAGAGATGATTTTCAATTTTTCTGCCATAAATACTCCTTTTCAAACTTCCATAATGAGTCTTATCAGTTGTGCGTATTTATGGGCCTGTGGGCGCACTCTCCCCTGCGTAGGGCCGGGACGCCCACCTCCCCTTGAGATGAGTGTACCCGGATCAAGCGTCTTTTTCACCAAAAAGGCATTTTCTCTCGTCTTTTTTGGGCGCAGGAGAAGAGCGCCGTCGTCCACCCCATCGGACCGGCCCTGTTTCGCCGGACAGACGGGCGGTCGGCCGCCCCTCCCTGCGCTGTGCGCTGTGTGATGATATAGATTCAAAAGCGCGCCCACAAGCCGCGCGTTACGCCATACCGAAAACCGCTCAACTCCCCTGCCGGGGAGGAGCTTGTTCAAGCAAGTATAACACACATCACCGTCAAAGTACAGCCCTTTTTGTCGCCCCGTCCCCTCTGGCCCAGTTTTTGCCCACTATGACCATAAAAAAGCAGGGCCTCCCTGTCACGGGAAGCCCTGCCGGATGGTCTTGCTTACGAGATGACCCGCACCCGGATGATGCCGTCAATGCCCCGGATGTCGTCGATGACGCTCTCCTCCACAGGGGAGCCCACATCCACCAGAGTGTAGGCGTAGTCCCCTCGGGACTTGTTGGTCATGTTCTCCACGTTCACCCCGTCCCCGGACAGCTGGGCGGTGATGTTGGCCAGCATGGCGGGGATGTTGCGGTGGATGATGCACAGCCGCTCCACCCCGGAGCGCTCCATGGCCACGTTGGGGAAGTTCACCGAGTTTTTGATGTTGCCGTTTTCCAAAAAGTCCCGCAGCTGCTGGGCGGCCATCACCGCGCAGTTGTCCTCGCTCTCGGGGGTGGAGGCGCCCAGGTGGGGGATGGGCACCACGTTGCGGGCCAGTGTGATCCGGTTGTTGGGGAAGTCGGTGACATATTTGGCCACCTTGCCCTCCTCCAGAGCGGCAATCATGGCCTCGTCGTCCACCAGCTCGCCACGGGCCAGGTTGACAATGCGCACCCCGGGCTTCATCTGGGCGATGGTGGCGGCGTTGATGGAGTGGCGGGTATCGGCGGTGCAGGGCACGTGGATGGTCACATAGTCGCTGGCCCGGTACAGCTCCGCCACATCCTTCACCACCCGCACATGGCGGTCCAGCCGCAGGGCGGTGCCCACCGACAGGTAGGGGTCGTAGCCGTACACCTCCAGCCCTAACGAAAGGGCCACATTGGCCACCAGGGCGCCAATGGCCCCCAGGCCGATGACCCCCAGGGTCTTGCGGTACAGCTCAGGGCCCACGAATGCGGATTTACCCTTCTCCACCGCCGCTGCCACGTCGGTGTCCGGGTTTTGGGCCTGGGCCTTCACCCATTCCACGCCCCCCACCAGGTCCCGGGAGGCCATGAGCAGGGCGGCAATCACCAGTTCCTTCACCCCGTTGGCGTTGGCCCCGGGGGTGTTGAACACCACAATGCCCTTCTGGGCGCAGTCCGCCACCGGGATGTTGTTGGTGCCCGCCCCCGCCCGGGCGATGCCCCACAGGGTGTCGGGGAAGGGATAGTCGTGGAGCTTGGCCGAGCGCACCAGAATGCCGGCCTCCCCCTCCACGTTGTCCCCCACCTGGTAGTCGGCGGGGAACTCATTGAGCCCAACTTGGGCGATTTTATTCATGGTCTTAATGCGAAACATGATCGTTTCCCCCTGTCTCAGCGGTTGGCCTGGTCAAAGGCCCGGATGAAGTCCGCCAGCTTCTCCACCCCTTCGGTGGGCATGGCGTTGTAGATGGAGGCCCGCATCCCCCCCACGTTGCGGTGGCCCTTGAGGTTGACAAAGCCCGCTTCGGTGGCCTCGGCCACAAACTTGGCATCCAGATCGGCATTCCCGGTACGGAAGGTGACGTTCATATCCGAGCGGCTCCCCTTCTGGGCCGGGCAGGTGAACAGCTGGGAGTCGTCCAGCACATCATAGAGCAGTTGGGCCTTGGCGTGCTTGATCTTCTCCATGCCCTCCACGCCGCCGCGCTCCTCCAGCCACTCCAGCACCAGCCCCAGCATATAGATGCACCAGCAGGGGGGCGTGTTGTACATGGAGTCCTTGTCGATCATGGTCTTGTAGTTCATCATCAGGGGGGTGTAGGGCAGCTCGTGGCCCGCCAGATCCTCCCGGACAATGGCCACAGTGAGACCGGCCGGAGCCAGGTTCTTCTGGGCGCCGCCGTAGATGATGCCGTACTTGGACACGTCCACCACCCGGCTCAAAAAGTCCGAGGACATATCGCACACCAGGGGCACATCCCCGGTGTCGGGGATGTACTGCCACTCGGTGCCGTAGATGGTGTTGTTGGCGCAGTAGTGGAAGTAGCTGGCCTCAGGGTCCAGCTTCAGCTGATCCTGGGTGGGGATATAGGTGTGGTTTTGGTCCTCGCTGGAGGCGGCCAGGTTGATCTGGCCGTACTTCTTGGCCTCCTTATAGGCGATGTTGGAGAAGTTGCCGGTGACGGCATAGTCCGCCTTCCCCGTCTTGCCGATCAGGTTCAGGGGCACCATGGAGAACTGGCCCGAGGCCCCGCCCTGCAAAAACAGCACCTTGTAGTTGTCGGGCACATGGAAGAGCTTGATAAACCGCGCCTTGGTGTCCTGGAAGATCTTGTCGAAAACCTTAGAGCGGTGGCTCATCTCCATCACTGACATACCAGAGCCCTGATAATTGGTGATCTCTGACCCGGCTCGGGTGAGGACTTCCAGCGGGAGCATGGAAGGGCCTGCGGAAAAGTTGTATACACGTTGATTGCCCATGAGCAGTTTCTCCTCTCTGAGGTTTTTTCACACCGTCCTATTATCACTTTAGTGTGTTATATGTCATTATAGTTCTCTGGAGGACATCTGTCAACGGCAGAGCGTACATTCTCTTTATTTTGGCAAAGTCTCTGGGATGTACCCCGTTTCCACCTCCGGTTTTGTCCAAAGTACCGATGCCGTTGGGCAGCATCCCAGTGTATGCCGGGAGGGCGGAACAGTTGCATAACAAAAGCCGCCCCCAGTTCTCACTGGGAGCGGCTGATGAGAGCGCACAAAACGCCTCGCAGAGTTTTCCCGCCCGCAGGCGGGAAAATAAATTGCAATCCCGTATTTTCTGATGACATGTGCATCAGAAAATACACTTCTCAGCCCGCAAGCGTGCGAGCCTGCGAGTGCGACGCAGCGGGCTGCAACTCTTCGTAGAAAACGCTTGCGTTTTCGAGA
This sequence comes from Candidatus Enterenecus avicola, assembly GCA_018715985.1. GTDB lineage: Bacteria > Bacillota > Clostridia > Oscillospirales > Oscillospiraceae > Enterenecus > Enterenecus avicola. The sequence continues at coordinate 15,614 of DVKO01000081.1, read as the reverse complement.
GTCTTTTAGCCCGGCGGCCAGGTCATATCCCGGCCGGACAGGACGTGGAAGTGCAGGTGGTTCACACTCTGCCCCGCTTGGGCCCCGCAGTTGGACACCACCCGGTAGCTATCCAGCCCCAGGTCACGGGCCACCTTGGCCACCACAGCCAGCATATGGCCCACCAGGGCAGCGTTGTCCTCGGTGACCTCCGCCACAGAGGCGATGTGCTGGCGGGGAATCACCAGGAAGTGGGTGGGCGCCTGGGGGTCGATGTCGTAGAAGGCCACGCACACCTCGTCCTCATAGGCCCGCTTGGAGGGAATTTCCCCCGCTGCGATCTTACAAAACAGGCAATCAGACATGGTTTCAACTCCTTTCTGCTTGTATGAATACAGCAAAGCCCTACGGCTCCCCTGTGTAAGGGGAGCTGTCAGCCGTAAGGCTGACTGAGGGGTTGACTCCACACAAGGGACAGGCAATCCCTCCGTCACGGCTGCGCCGTGCCACCTCCCTTTACACAAGGGAGGCGTTTGGCTTCTGCGTTATCTCAAAGTCCCAGCTTCATGGACACCACGTTGTCCACCATAGCCAGGGCGTTGTCCACCATCAGGGGATCCTTGCCGCCGTTCCCATTCCGTCAGGCCGGAATGGGGCCCTTGATTTTATTTTGCTTGGGCGAAGTGAATTCGCCCTGCGCCAAATGCGGCTCCATGGCCGCATTTGACACGCCAAGGGCGTGGCTCGCTTTCGCTCGCTGGGCGGCGGCTTACAGCCCCAATTTCATAGAGACCACGTTGTCCACCATAGCCAGGGCGTTGTCCACCATCAGGGGATCCTTACCACCGCCCATGGCGGAGTCGGGCTTGCCGCCGCCGGAGCCGCCGGCGATGGCGGACACCTGCTTGATGATGTCCCCGGCCCTGACGCCCAGGCCCACGGCCTCCTTGCCGCAGGCGGCCACAAAGGTGATCTTGCTGCCATTCACCGCAGCCAGCACCGCCACCACGTTGGCAGCCTTGTCCTTGATGGCGTCGCCCATCTGGCGCAGACGGTTGCCGTCGGCGTCGGGCACCGTGGCGGTAATGACCTTCAGGGGGCCCACCGCGTGGGCGCCGAAGAGGATGCGGTCGGCCTCGCCGGCAGCTTCCTTGCTCTTGTACTGCTCAATGGCCTGACGGGCGGCCTTCAGGTCCGCCACCTGCTGCTCCAGCTTGGCGGCCAGATCCGCAGGATTGGTCTTGAGGATGTGGGCGGCCTGGAAGAGGAGCTGCTGGTTGTGGTTCATGCTCTCCAGAGTCAGCTTGCCCACGGTGGCCTCGATGCGGCGCACGCCGCTGGCCACGGAGCCCTCGGACTTGATGCGGAAGGTGCCCACCTTGGCGGTGTTGTCCAGGTGGGTGCCGCCGCAGAACTCCATGGAGAAGTCGCCCATCTCCACCACGCGCACCACGTCGCCGTACTTCTCGCCGAACATGGCCACAGCGCCCTTGCGCTTGGCCTCCTCGATGGGGAGCACCTCGGTGACCACGGGGTAACCGTTCAAAATGGCGTCGTTGATCATCCGATCGATCTGGGCCAGCTCGTCGGCGGTGATGCCCTCGAAGTGGGTGAAGTCAAAGCGGATGCGGTCGGGCTCCACCAGAGAGCCGGCCTGGTGCACGTGGTCGCCCAGCACCTTTTTCAGGGCGGCGTCCAGCAGGTGGGTGGCGGAGTGGGCCCGGCGGATGGCCTGGCGGCGCTCCACGTCAATGGCAGCGGTGACGGTGTCCCCCACCTTCAGGGTGCCGCCGGTGAGCTTGCCGTAGTGCATATACTTGCCGCCCTTGTTCTTCTGTACGTCGTGGACGGTGAACACGGCGTCCCCCAGGGTGATGGTGCCGTGGTCGGCCACCTGGCCGCCCATCTCGGCGTAGAAGGGGGTGCGGTCCAGCACCACGATGCCCTCCACACCGCTCATCATCTCCTCGGCCTGGACGTTCTCCACCACCATGGCCAGCACCTTGGCGTCGTCGATGGCGTCGTGGTCGTAGCCCACAAACTCGGTCTCGGGCAGCTCCTTGCCGAACTCAATGCCGGCCCAGCCCAGATCGCCCAGGGCCTCCCGGGCCTTGCGGGCCCGCACCTTCTGCTCCTCCATGAGGGCGCGGAAGCCCTCCTCGTCCACGGTGAGGCCCTCGTCCCGGGCCATCTCGCCGGTCAGGTCGATGGGGAAGCCGTAGGTGTCGTAGAGCTTGAAGGCGTCCTGGCCGGAGAATACCGTCTCCCCGGCGGCCTTGTGCCGGGAGAGCATATCGGCGAAGATCTTCAGACCGCTGTCGATGGTCTTGGCAAAGTTCTCCTCCTCCACCCGGATCACCTTGGTGATATAGCTCTGCTTCTCCACCAGGTCGGGGTAGGCGCAGGCGTTGACCTCGATCACCGTGTCACACACCCGGTACAGGAAGGGGTCGTTGACCCCCAGCAGCTTGCCGTGGCGGGCGGCCCGGCGGAGCAGGCGGCGCAGCACGTAGCCCCGGCCCTCGTTGGAGGGGAGCACGCCGTCGCAGATCATCATGGTGGCGGAGCGGATGTGGTCGGTGATGATGCGCAGGGACACGTCACGGCTCTCGCTCTGGCCGTACCGGGCCCCGGTGATCTCGGAGACCTTGTTGGTGATGTTCATCACGGTGTCGGTGTCAAAGAGGGAGGACACGTTCTGGCACACACAGGCCAGACGCTCCAGGCCCATGCCGGTGTCGATGTTCTTCTGGATCAACTCGGTATAGTGGCCCTCGCCGTCGTTGTTGAACTGGGAGAACACGTTGTTCCACACTTCCATGTAGCGGTCGCAGTCACAGCCCACGGTGCACCCGGGCTTGTGGCAGCCGTACTCCTCGCCCCGGTCGTAGTACACCTCGGAGCAGGGGCCGCAGGGGCCGGAGCCGTGCTCCCAGAAGTTGTCGGCCTTGCCGAAGCGGAAGATGCGCTGGGCGGGGATGCCGATCTCCTTGTTCCAGATCTCAAAGGCCTCGTCGTCGTCCTGGTAGATGGAGGGATAGAGGCGGTTGGGGTCCAGGCCCACCCAGTCGGGGCTGGTCAGAAACTCCCAGCACCAGGTAATGGCCTCCCGCTTGAAGTAGTCGCCGAAGGAGAAGTTGCCCAGCATCTCAAAGTAGGTGCCGTGGCGGGCGGTCTTGCCGATGTTCTCAATGTCACCGGTGCGGATGCACTTCTGGCAGGTGGTGACACGGCGGCGGGGGGGCTCCTGCTCGCCGGTGAACCAGGGCTTCATGGGCGCCATGCCGCTGTTGATGAGCAGCAGAGAGGCGTCGTTCTGGGGGATCAGGGAAAAGCTGGGCAGACGCAGGTGTCCCTTGCTCTCAAAGAAGGACAGGAACATCTCACGCAGCTCGTTGACCCCGAAGGGCTTGGGGTTGCTCATGGGTCTATACCTCCATATCATGATTTACAAAATAAAAAAATCCCTGCCAGATACAGGGGCAAAGCACAGCGCTTCACGGTACCACCCTGTTTATCCTGGTCAAGGACATCTTCCCTCATCCGGTAACGGGGATGGGCCGTCCTGCTCCTCGCAGGAGACGAAACGGAGTGGCGCAGAGTTACCGCACTTGCCGGGGGCTTTCACTCTCCCCCCTCGCTTTGGGCCGCTGGTGGCTCTTTGGCTCCGCCATTGTCTTTAGCTGTTCCATTTTATCACATTCTTTGGAGATGTCAAGGTTGATAACCCAATTTGAAGGGGGCATAATAGAGAAAAAGGAGGTTGCCGCCATGAACCGGACATTATTTTTCAACGGCCCCATTCTCACCATGGAGTCCCCCATGCTCACCGACGCCCTGTTGGTGGAAGATGGGCGTATTGTCGCCCTGGGCACCGATGCGCTGGGCGCCACCGGGGCAACAAACGTGGACTTGCAGGGGGACGCCCTGCTGCCCGCTTTCATTGACCCCCACAGCCACCTGTCCGCCGCCGCCAACAGTCTGCTCCAAGTGCCCCTGGGGGAGGTGACCGACTTTGCCCAGCTGGAGGAGGCGGTGGCCTCGTTCATCCGGGACAACCACATCCAGCCGGGGCAGTGGGTGTTCGGCCAGGGCTACGACCACAACCACCTCACCGAACACGCCCACCCCACAAAGGAGCTGCTGGACAAAGCCGCACCCCACAACCCGGTGGTCATCCAGCACGCCTCGGGGCACATGGGGGTGTTCAACTCCGCCGCCCTCCACCAGCTGTTCCTCACAGAGAGCACCCCCGATCCGGAGGGAGGCAGTTTTGGCCGGAAGGACGGGGCCCTCACCGGATATGCGGAGGAAAACGCCTTTGTGGACAATCTGCGCCGGGCCCCCATACCCGGCTTTGACCAGCTGAAAGAGGCCTTTGCCCGGGCCCAGCACACCTACGCCGCCCACGGCATCACCACCGCCCAGGAGGGGATGATGGCTCCCGAGCTCTTCCCCCTCTATCAGGGTCTGGTGGCCCAGAACGCCCTGACTCTGGACGTGGTGGGCTATCCCGGGGTGGCCGACCTCCACGCCGCCCGGGTGGCCTTCCCGGACAGTGTGACCGGCTACCACCACGGGCTGCGGCTGGGGGGCGTGAAAATCTTTTTGGACGGCTCCCCCCAGGGCCGCACCGCCTGGCTGCGCACCCCCTACCAGGGGGAGAGCGAGTACCGGGGCTACCCCACCATGACCGATGAGCAAGTGGAACAGGCCCTCACCCTGGCCGCCCAAGAGGGGGTGCAGATTCTGGCCCACTGCAACGGGGACGCCGCCGCCCAGCAGTACCTGGACATGGGGGCCAAGGTGGCCCAGGCCCACCCAAATCTCCGGGACGTGCGGCCTGTCATCATCCACGCCCAGCTCATTGGAGTGGACCAGCTGCCCCAGGCCAAAGCGTTGGGGTTCACCCCCTCCTTCTTTGTGGCCCACGTCTACCACTGGGGGGACATCCACCTGCAAAATCTGGGGGCCCGCCGGGCCGCCGCCATCTCCCCGGCCAAGACCGCCGTGGATTTGGGGATGCCCTTCACCTTCCACCAGGACACCCCGGTGATCCCCTGCGACATGATGGAAACCGTGTGGTGTGCCGTCAACCGGGTCACCAAGAACGGGGTGCAGCTGGGCCCCGAGCAGCGCATCTCTGTCTATGACGCGCTGAAAGCCGTCACCGTCCACGCCGCCTGGCAGTATGGAGAGGAGAAGGAGAAAGGCACCCTGGCGGTGGGCAAACAGGCCAATCTGGTGCGGCTGTCCGCCAATCCCCTGGAGGTGCGGCCGGAGAACCTGCGGGACATCCGGGTGGTGTCCACCTGGAAGCAGGGCGAGGCGGTGTACCAGGGATAAAAAATTTTTCCCTATGGTGAATGGATTTCCCTCCGTCAATCGTATGAGTATTGAAACCGAAAAAAATGAATGAAACATGGAGGGATTGCTATGTTAAAACTCGTTGCAGGTCTGGTGGCAGGCGCCACCCTGCTCACGGTGGGCGCCGGCGGGTCCGCTGCCCACGGCTGCCACGGCAATGGCCATGGAGCCCAGCACGGACACGGCTCCCACGGATGAAGCCCGTATACAGCACGGCCCCCGGAAGCATCCGCTTCCGGGGCCTTGCATTGCGTTTATGATTTTTCCTCCATCAGGGCCAGAGCCAGACAGGCCACCCCCACCCCCAGCATTGCCATTCCGGCGGTGGGGGTCAGGGCCTGGAGCACGGTCAGCACCACCACTGCTACCCCCATGGCCAGGGCCACTCCCTTACAGGCGGTGTTGACCAGCTGGGCCACGTCGGGGTGTTGGGGGGGCTCCTGGGCCTTGCTCTGCATCAGCTCCTCCACCGATACCCCCAGCACCTGGGCAAGATGGGGAATGGAACTGATGTCGGGACAGGACAGGTCCCGCTCCCATTTGGACACCGCCTTATCCGTGACTCCCATCTGTTGGGCCAGCTCCAGCTGGGTCATCCCCTTTTCCTTTCTCAGCTGGGCAATCAGCGCACCCATGGTTTTTTTCATACCACATCCACTCCTTTGATTTGCTGGCTCCAGCATGGCACGGGGGCCAAAAAAACTCAACCGCCCGGCAGTTTACCTCCCTCGACGGATGGTTTACCCCAGGTAGAGGGTCAAGTTTCCTGTAACCGGGTGACAAATGCCCCGTGGGCCTGCCCCCACGCCGCGTCCCGGCGGTGGCAGGAGAAGAGGAGCACTTGCCGCTCCTGGGCCAGCTCTCCCAGCAGCTCCAGGGCGGCGGCGGCCCGGGTGTCGTCGAAGTAGGCCAGGGTGTCGTCCAGCACCAGAGGGGCCTGGGGGGCCACCAGATCACACAGGGCCAGGCGCAGGGCCAGATACAGCTGCTCCTGGGCGCCCTCCGAGAGAAACAGCTGGGAGTGGGGCAGACTCACCCCCTGCTGCTCCACCTGGGCAGACAGGTCCCGGGCCAGGGTGAGCCCACGGTGCTGCCCCCCGGTGAGCCGGGTCAGCAGCTGCCCGGCTTTTTCATTCAGCGCAGGGGAAAACCGCTGGCGCAGGGCGGCGTTGGCCTCCTCCAGCCCCTCCAGGGCCAGGGTCAGGGCCTGGTACTCCTCCCGGCGCTGGGCCAATTCCCCTTGGAGCTGGTCCCGGCGGCTCTCCCCCTCCAGGGTGTCCCGGCCCAGCGCCCCGGTGGCCTGGTCCAGGCGGCTGCGCCACTGGGCCATCTGGCCCTCCACCTGGCGCAGCTGGGCGGTGAGCACCTGGGGGTCTCCTGTGGGGGTGGGGACGGAGCCGGTGGGGCACTGGGCCCCCTGGGCCTCCAGGTCCGCCACACGCGCCCCGGCGTAGCGCAGCTGCTCCTCCAGCTGGCCCCTCTGGGTCAGCCAGTCCAGATACCGCTGCATCGCCTCCTGGGCGCTCTCTCCCTGCGACGGGGCGGGAGCGTACAGGATTTTATCATATTTCCCCATTTTGGCCACCAATGCCATGGCCAGAATGACGGCTGCCGCCATACACCCAAAGCCCGCAAAGGACAGAGGGTACACGGTGAGGAAAAAGCCCAGGATGATGAGCAGCAGACCCCCCACCCCCAGCAGGGGCACCCACAATTTCATAGCCCCGGACAGGGCCTGGCGGCGGGTCTGGGCCTGCTGCCGTTGGCGGCTGTGCTCCTGGCCCTGCTGGGCAAACCGCCCCGCCTGCTCCATGGCCTGGGCGGCGGTGAGCCCCACGAAGCGGGGGTCTGGGGCGGGCAGGGCGTCCAGCTGGGCTCGGGCCTGGGCCTGCTGGGCCTTTGCCTGGGCATACCGCTGGTTGAGCCCCTGCTGGCGATAGGCCTGGTGCTGGGACAGCCGGGCTTCCAGCTGCTCCCTGCGTGCCCGCAGCTCCGCCAGCTCCTGCCGGGCCCGGGCCTGGGTGTGGCGGGCCTGGGCGGTGTGGGCCAAAACGCCCTCCACCTGGGCCAGCTTCTCCTCCAGCTGGGGGATGAGCCCGGTGGCGCGGTTGGCCTGGCGGCGGTTGCGCCAGTCCTTCAGGGTGCGATCGGTGGCGGAATAGGACACGTCCTCCTCCCCGGTGGTGGCCAGGGCGGCAATGCGCCGCTCCAGGTCCGGCCCCGGGGTGACGGCGGTCTCCCCCTGGCCCACCAGGGCGCAGCGGACAAATACCTCCCGGCTCACCCCCGTCAGGGTCTCCCCCACGTTGGCGGCAGTGAGGAAGGGCACCGGGTCTCCGGTGGCGGTATACACCGCCTCAAAGCCCCCAAAGGGGCCGGAGCGGTTGGCAAAGCGGCGCAGGGTGATGGCCTGCCCCTGCCACTCCAGGCGAATTTCTCCCGCCATGGCGGCCCCGCTCCAGGGCTGATAGCGGGTCTTTTGGGCCAGATGCCCCGCCCTGTCCCGCTCCCGGGTGTCGATGCCGTAGAGCATGGCGGTGAGGAAGGCCGCCCAGGTGGATTTTCCACATTCGTTGGGGGCGGTGAGGATGTTCAGCCCTGGTTTCAGGGCGAGGGTGGCTCCGGCCAGCTTGCCGAAGGTGGCGGTCATGGAGATGATGTTCATGGGCGGATGTCCTCCTCTCCCTCCAGGGCGGCCAGCCCGAAGCGGGTGGCCAGAATGAGTCGGTGCTGCTCCTCCGGGGACGCCTGCTGCAGTTTCTCCCACATGGTGCGCAGGAACAGCCCCGTCAGGGAGTCCTCCCCCGCCCGCTGCCACAGCGTTTGGGGCAGGGTGGTGGCGTCGGCAAACTCCACATAGAAAAAGTGGGGGGCGGCCAGCTGGGTGAGGGCGGGAAGCGCGGGGGGCGTCTCCGCCTGTCCGGTGACGGTCAGGCGCACCAGGTCCTCGCTGTACTCCATCTGCGCCAGGGTTTGGGACAGGTTGTCCACATCCACCTCCTGGATGCGGTACTTCCGGCAGCACAGGGGGACGAAGCGGGCGGTAGTGCCCTGGTGGGTCACGTCCACCAGAAGGCAGCCCTTCTCCCCCACCTCGTCAAAGCCCCGGCCCTCGGGGCACCCGGGGTAGGCCCAGTAGGTCTCCCCCTCCCGCTGCAAGCCCGAGCAGCGGTGCACGTGGCCCAGGGCGGCGTAGTGTGCCCCGGTGGCTCCCAGTTGACCGGGCAAAATAGGCGCATAGCGGCCCGTGGGGGCCACCTCCCCGTGGAGGCAGAGGATGTGGAGCCGCCCGTCCCGGGCCACGGTGTACCCGGACAGGGGGGAGTCCTCCCGGTGGGGCGCGGGGAAGGCGCAGCCGTGGATGACGGCGTCCAGCTGGGGAAGTTCCACAGCCTCCATCTGGGGTGTGGAAAAGATGTGCACGTTGTCCGGCCAAGAGGCGGCGGCATAGGGGGATTGAGGGGTGTAGGGGTCGTGGTTGCCGGGGGCAATGAACACCGGAATGGACAGCTCCCCCAGGGCCTGGGCCATGGCCTGGATGGACTGGGGATAGACCCGGTCTGCATCCAACAAATCTCCCCCCAGCAGCACCACATCCGCCCCCTCCGCCCGGGCCAGCTGGGCCAGGCGGTGGGGGATATCCCGCAATTCCCGCCGACGCTGGGCGGCCTGGGGTGCGGGGAGGCTGCTGAGGGGGGAGTCCAGGTGGAGGTCTGCGGCGTGTAGAATACGCATGGGACAGCCTCCTTATCCGTCAATGTCCACCCGCTCCACGGATAAACAGCGGCGGGTGTTGGTGTCCATGGTGAACAGCACCCCATCCATGCCACAGGGGCCGTCGGCGGGCTGGAACCGCTGGGGCAGGCCGCCCAAAAAGCGGTTGATGGCCTGGGAAGGGTGGATGCCGATCACCGACTGGGTGGGGCCGGTCATGCCCAGGTCGGTGACAAAGCCCAGGCCTTTGGGGAACACCTGGGTGTCGGCGGTGGGCACGTGGGTGTGGGTGCCCCACAGGGCCTGGGCCCGTCCGTCCAGGTACCAGGCCATGGCCCCCTTCTCGCTGGTGGCCTCGGCGTGAAAGTCCACCAGGGTGAGGGTGGCCTCCCCCTGCTTCAAAATCTCATCCATTTTGGTGAAGGGATTGTCGAAGTTGGCGTCCATGCCGCACCGGCCAATGAGGTTGACCACCCGGATGGTGGTGCCCCGGGGGCCGTCGAACATCCCCCAGCCCCGGCCGGGGGCCCGGCTGGTGTAGTTGGCGGGGCGGAGAATGTAGGGGCTGCGCTCCATCTCGTCCACGATCTGGCGCTTGCCCCAGGTGTGGTTGCCCATGGTAATCACGTCCGCCCCGGCGGCGAAGATGTCCCGGGCCTGCTGGGGCATCAGACCGTTGGAGGCGGCGTTTTCCCCGTTGACCACGGTGAAGTGGATGTCATACTGCCTTCGGAGGGTGGGCAGGTGGCGGCAGAGAAAGTCCACGCCGCTCTCCCCCACCACATCTCCGATGGCCAGAACGTTGAGTTCCATAAAATCACCTGCTGTTGTGGAATTTACGAAAGCCTCCCCTGTGTCAAGGGAGGTGACACGGCGTGAGCCGTGAGGTCGGGATTGTTTTTATCCCCTCAGTCAGCCTGACGGCTGACAGCTCCCCTTGGGAAACAAGGGGAGCCTTTTTATTTGGCGCCATCCATGGTCTGCCGGATGATGTCGTCAAACACCTCCCGGGACTGTGCCCCGATGATATACCCATAGACGTTGCCGTCTTTGTCGATCATGAAGGTGGTGGGGAAGGAGGAGATGCCGTAGGAGTAGAACAGGCTGGCATCCGTATTCATAAGGGTGGGGTAGGTGTACCCGTTCTCCTCCAAAAAGGCGGTGATGTCCGCCTCAGACCCCTCCTGGCCCAGGTTGGGGGCGGCCACCCCCAGCACCACCAGGTCTTTCTCATTTTTGCCGTAGTCCTCGTAAATGGATTGGAGGTCGGGCATCTCGCTGCGGCAGGGCCCGCACCAGGTGGCCCAGAAGTTGAGCAAAATGGTCTTGCCCTTGTACTCCTCCAGGGTGTGGGTGCTGCCGAACTGGTCGGTGAGGGTGAAGTCCAGGGCGGGAATGGGGGCCTGGCTCTCCTCCGGCCCGTCGGTGGCCTCCGGCTGGGCGCTCTCCTGGGGCTGGCTGGTGACCTGGGCGGTGGGGGCGGCCTGGGGGTCAGCCCCCGCCAGGGAGTCGGACAGGGTGTCCATCCACCCGGTGACCATCAAAAGGCCGATGACGATCAGCAGTGCGCCCCCCACCTTCACGGTGTAGCGCACCACGTTGCGGTGCCTCTGAAACAGCTTCAGAATGGCCCCGGCAGACAGGGCCACCGCCAGAAAGGGCAGGACAAACCCCAGGGTGTACACCCCGATGAGGGCAAAGCCCTGGGCGGCGGTGTCCGCCGAGCCCGCCATCACCAGCACGCTGGCCAGGGCGGGTCCCACGCAGGGGGTCCAGGCAAAGGAGAAGGTAAAGCCGAACACCAGGGCCACCAGGGGGCTCATGGCCAGCTTTTGCAGGGGGAAGCGAATGCGCCGGTCCTGCTCCATGGCCGCCGGGCGGAACACCCCCAGCTGAAACAGGCCAAAGGCGATGATGAGAATGCCCCCCACCTGGATGATGATCTTCTGGTACTGGTGCAGGGCCTGGCCCAGGGCGGTGAGCCCCAGGGCCAACAGGAAAAAGGCCGCCGAAATGCCGATGACAAAGAACAGGGTGTTGACCAGGGTCTTGACCCAGGAGGTCTGGGCGCCCTGATTGTCCCCCATGCTGCCGGACAGATAGCCCAGGTAGAGGGGGAGGAGGGGGAGCACACAGGGAGAGAAAAAGCTCAACAGCCCCTGGACAAACACGGTGGCCAGGGAGACCGATACAGACAGATCAAAGCCAGCCATAGATACCTTCCTTCATTGAAAATTTAACTCTTTTCCGGGTCCACCAACATCAGGCAGCCATCCTGATCATATTTGAGCAGCTGGATGTCCATGCGGTGGTTGCGGGCGATGTCCCGCATCCGCACCGCCTCGGTCACCGAGGCCACCAGGGTGTAGGCCACGCCGTGGCGCTTGGCCCGCCCGGTGCGGCCCACCCGGTGAATGTAGTTTTCCATCTCGTCGGGCACATCGTAGTTGAACACCACATCCACGTCGTCGATGTCCAGACCCCGGGCGGCCACGTCGGTGGCCACCAGCACCCGCAGCTGTCCGGCCTTGAACTGCTGGAGGGTCTTTTCCCGCACCCGCTGCTGGATGTCGCCGTGGATGGCCTTGCACGAGATGCCCCGCATGGACAGCAGGCCCGCCAGGCGGTCGGTCATGTTCTTGGTGTTGCAGAAGGCAATGGCCCGCTCGTACTGCCCGCCCTCCAGCAGGGCCACCAGGGTGTCCACCTTCTGCTCCCGGCCCTCCAGCTCAATTTGATACTGCTGGATGTCGGGGCGGTTTTCCTCCACGGGGCGCACCGTGATCTCCACCGGGTCCCGCTGGTACACCCAGGAGATGTCCATGACCTCCCGGCTGATGGTGGCGGAGAAGAGCCCTAAGTTCTTCCGGTGGGGGATTTTATCCAGAATGCGGGTCACATCCTGGATAAAGCCCATGTCCAGCATCCGGTCGGCCTCGTCCAGCACCACCGTCTGCACCCCGTCCAGGCGGACGGTGCGCCGCTTCATGTGGTCCATGAGCCGCCCGGGGGTGGCCACCACGATCTGGGGCCGGTTTTTCAGCTGGGTGATCTGCTTGTCAATGGGCTGGCCGCCGTACAGGCACACAACCCGCACCCCCTCCCGGAAGGCGCACAGGTCCCGCAGCTCATCCCGGATCTGCACCGCCAGCTCCCGGGTGGGGGCCAGAATGAGGCCCTGGACCTGGTCGCTCTGGGGATCTACGTGCTCCACCATGGGGATGCCGAAGGCGTAGGTCTTGCCGGTGCCGGTGGGCGCCTTGGCCACCACGTCCCGCCACTGCATGAAATAGGGGATGGCGCCCCCCTGGATGGCGGTGGCCTGGGTAAAGCCCTTCTTGTCCAGGGCCTTCCGGATGGCCTCGGACAGGTCCATATCTCTGTAAAAATAGGTATCGGATACCACAACTCCATCAATTTCCATGGTATATGTCCTTTCTATCTCTCACAAGTATAGTCTTAAATAGTATATCATATCCCACTCTATACCGTAAAGTCCCCAAGGGCGAACCACCCCCGATTTCTCTTTTCTCTGAACGTGGGCTTGCCAGCCGGGGGACGCTGTGCTAGGCGATTCCTGCCAGGCCAAGCGCCTCCCTCAGGGAGGGAGGTGGCATCGCCAACGGCGATGACGGAGGGAGCCTGTCGTAGGGGTTCAAGGACTTTGACGCAGTGGGCGGTGTGAACTGGAGTGGCCGGGAAGTCTGGCGGAGGTCTAGACGATACGCAAACCCGAAACACAGCCGCCCGCTTGCTCCCTCAGTCACCTTCGGTGACAGCTCCCTCCCGGAGGGAGCCTTAGAAGTCCCCCAGCGGGGAGCGTCGCTCTTGAAATCCTACAAAACATATGGTATTATAGGATTAAAGATTTTTGGGGGGATGATTATGAAAATTTCCACAAAAGGGCGGTACGCCCTGCGGCTGATGGTGGATCTGGCCGCCCACGGCGGGGAGAGCGCCCCGGTGTCCCTGCGGGATGTGGCGGGACGGCAGAAGCTCAGCGATAAGTACCTGGAGCAGATCGTCACTCCCCTGTCCCGGGCCGGTCTGCTGCGGTCGGTGCGGGGGGCCGGGGGCGGCTATCTGCTCACCCGCACCCCGGTGGAGTACACCGTGGGGGACATCCTCCGCCCTCTGGAGGGGGATCTGGCCCCGGTGGAGTGCGCCACCGATGAGGGCTATTGCGAGCGGTGCGGAGACTGCGTCACCGTGGAGCTGTGGCAGGAGATCCACCGGGCGGTGTCCGCCGTGGTGGACGGCACCACCCTGGAGGACCTGGTGGTGCGCTACCGGGAAAAGCACCTGGACTGATGGACACTCTGGGGAAAAAAGCGGGACAGCATCGGTGGCTGCTGCCCCTGCTCCTTGTCTGCGTGGGGGTGGCGGTGCGGCTGTGGCAGCTGGGCGCCGCCCCCTGCGGGCTCAACCAGGACGAGGCCTATGCCGGGTATGAGGCCTACTCCCTGCTCACCTACGGGGTGGACTCCTGGGGCTATCACAACCCCTGCTACTTCATCTCCTGGGGCAGCGGCATGAACGTGCTGGAGAGCTACCTGGCCATGCCCTTTGTGGCGGTGCTGGGGCTCACCGAGTTGGCCATCCGCCTGCCCCAGGCCATTTTGGGCTGTGTCAGTTTGCCGGTGATGTATCTGCTGCTCACCCGGCTGTTCTCCCGCCGGGTGGGGCTCCTGGGGCTGGCCCTCACCGCCATCTGCCCCTGGCACATCATGCTCAGCCGGTGGGGGTTGGAGTCCAATCTGGCCCCGGGCCTGCTGCTGCTGGGCCTGTACTTCCTGGTGCGGGGGCTGGACTCCCCGCCCTGGCTGCTGGCCTGCGCTGTGTGCTACGGCCTGTCCCTCTACGCCTACGCCACCCTCTGGATGGTGGTGCCCCTGACCCTGGGGGTGCTCCTGCTCTATCTGCTCGATACCCGAACCCTGACCCTTTCCCCCTACCTTGTGGGGGCTGGAGGGCTGCTCTTCCTGCTGGCCCTGCCTCTGCTCCTCTTTGTGGGGGTGAATTTGGGGGCGCTGGACGAAATTCGCACCCCGTTTTTCTCCGTGCCCCGGCTGGTCTATCTGCGGGCCTCCGAGGTGGACTGGCGCAACCTGTTCTCCCCCCAGGCCTACCTCACCCTGGGCCGGATGTTGTTTGGGGAAGGGGACGGCCTGAGCTGGAACAGCCTGCCCGCCTTCGGGATGTTTTACCCCTTCAGCTGGCCCTTGATCCTGGTGGGGGGCGTGCGCATGGGACTGCGGGCGGTGGAGGGTGTGAAAGCCCGCCGCTTTACCGGGGAGGGGCTGGTGCTGCTGGCCCTGGTGTGCGCCGCTCTGGTGAGCCTGTCCCTGGACTATCTCAACATCAACAAGGCCAACTCCCTCCACTTCTACCTGCTGGTTTTACTGGCCGTGGGGGTGGACTGGCTGTTTGGCTACTGCAAGTCCCGTCCCGTCCTGCCCTGGGGGGTGATGGCAGTGTATGCCGTGGCCTTCGGCCTGTTTGTCAGCACCTATTTCACCACCTACCAGGACACCATCGCCGTCCAGTTCCGGGACGGGGTGGGGGATGCGGTGGAATTTGTGAAGGAACAGGGCTTTGACCGGGTGGCGGTGGATAGCTCTGTGTCCTACTCCCACATTCTCTTCTATGACCGCACCCCACAGCCGGAGTTTGCCGCCACCGTGGAGTATGCCAATTACCCCGCCCCCTATCTCAGCGCCGCCTCCTTCGGACGGTACACCTTCGGGGTGGATACGCAAAATTTGGACCCCAACACCGCCTACCTCATCTCCACCAGCAGTTCCGACCCCTTCCGCCAGGCAGGGTATACCGTGGAGACGTTTGGCCTGTACAGCGTAGCTTATCTGGAATAAATAGAAAATTAGCACTCTCGATTTGAGAGTGCTAATTGTTTACACTTCGTTCATGATTTTTCCTAGCAAAGAGGTATACTAAAGGCAAATGACAGATTGGGGCTTGACCCCATGCAAAGGAGAGTCGCCTTTATGAATATGAATCAGTTTACCCAGAAGTCCCTGGAGGCGGTACAGGCCGCCCAGACCCTGGCCACGGAGCACGGCAACCAACAGATCGAGCAGGTGCATCTGCTCTGCGCCCTGGTGGAGCAGGAGGGAGGCTTTGTGCCCCAGCTGCTCACCCACATGGGGATGACGGTGGAGTCCTTTGACGCCGCCCTGCGCCACGAGATTGAGAAGCTGCCCAAGGTGTCCGGCTCGGGCCGGAGAGCGGACCAGGTGTATGTGTCCAGCGGGGTGGATCAGGCCCTGAACGCCGCCGTGGAAGTGGCCACCAGCATGAAGGACGAGTATGTGTCGGTGGAGCACCTGCTGCTGGCCCTGATGAACAAGGCAGACGGCACCATCAAGCCTCTGCTGAACACCTACCGCCTGGAGCGGGAAAAGGTGATGCAGGCCCTGGCCGCCCTGCGGGGCAACCAGCGGGTCACCAGTGACAACCCTGAGGAGACCTACGAGGCCCTGAAAAAGTACGGCACCGACCTGGTGGAGCGGGCAAGGCAGAACAAGCTGGACCCC
>DVKO01000080.1 GCA_018715985.1 Candidatus Enterenecus avicola | reverse complement strand
TCATGTCCCCGAAAAAAACAGATTTCAATTTATTTTTCCATCTTCGGATGGAAAAACTCTGCCGAGGGCTTTTTGACGATGCAAGATCATCTGTCCTTCTTGCATTGACGTGAGGCTTTTCGACAGTCTGAATCCCGGTGCGCTGGCACCGGGATTTTTTTGTCTCCTTAGCTGGCGGCAACGTCCTGGAAGTTCTGGGCTGTGCGGTAGAGATAGACCAGCTTGAGAATGCTGATGACCAGAATGGCAATGGCAGCGGCGGCCATGACCAGAAGCCCCAGGATGACAACGGCAAAAATGACGCCGATCACCATGGCAATGACCGCCCCCATCATCCACTTCCACAGCTTTCTCCACTGCTCGCTCAGGTCGTTGTCCAGCCCCTCCAACACGTCGGCGTGGGCGTTAAATTCGTAGTAACAGCTGAAGATGGACAGCACGGCACTGGCCACGGTCACGGCCACGATCAGGCCCTCATAGGGAATGAACTGGATTCCCGTATCCAGAACCGATGTCACCAGCACCAGCACCCCTGCCCAACGGTAGCCCGCCTCCTGGGAGGCAATCTTCAGCAAAATCACGCCGTACACCACGGAACATCCAAAATCCAGGATATAGCCCGGCACCTCCAAGGCGGGAACCCACTGGATCATCACGGAGGCGATGTTGGTGGGGATAAAGAGCCAGAACAGCACCCAGATCCATTTGGACAGAAATGCCCCTCTCTGCTTGAGAAATTCCTGGTGCTCCAGTTCCGCCTTCTTTTTGGCCACGCGGAACTGAGGCGCCGTGTCCTTGCCCTTGTACATTCCGCACTGGGTGTGAAACGTACAGCTCTGGCAGCTCTCGTGCCCCTTCTCCCGACAGCAGTGGGCCAGCTTGCACTCCAGGCTCGCCTGCTCCCGACAGCCCCGGCACCCCGTCTCTGCCCGGTAGCCGCATTCTTGACAGCTTTTTCCACAATAGGTCTCAGCCATTTGGCTCCCTCCCTTATTCAGGTTGACCATATTGTATCATAGAGGACCAGAAAGAACAACCCCCGCCCGGTGTGACACGCACCGGGCGGGGGTTGTGCATAACTCTGTTTCTGATGATTAGCAGATGCCCTGCCACAGCATGGCGTCGGCCACTTTCAGGAACCCGGCGATGTTGGCGCCGGCCTGGATGTCGCCCTTCATGCCGTACTTCTCGGCAGCGTCGGCGCAGGCCTTGTAGATGCCCTCCATGATGTTCTTGAGCTTGCCGTCCACTTCCTCGAAGGTCCAGCTGATGCGGCCGGAGTTCTGGCTCATCTCCAGACCGGAGGTTGCCACGCCGCCGGCGTTGGAGGCCTTGGCGGGAGCGAACATCAATCCAGCGCTCTTGATGGCGGTGATGGCCTCGGGAGTGCAGGGCATATTGGCGCCCTCAAACACACCGATGCAGCCGTTGGCAATGAGGGCCTTGGCAGACTCCTCACTGACCTCGTTCTGGGTGGCGCAGGGCAGCGCGATGTCGCAGGGCACGGTCCAGATGCCGGAGCAGCCCTCCACATACTTGGCGCCGGGCACATAGTCCAGGTAGGTCTTGATGCGGGCACGCTTGACCTCCTTGATCTCCTGGATAACCTTATAATCAATGCCATTCTCGTCTACAATGTAACCGTTGGAGTCGGACATGGCGATGACCTTGCCCCCCAGCTGGGTGCACTTCTGGTTGGCGTAGATAGCCACGTTGCCGGAGCCGGAGATCACCACCCGCTTGCCCTCAAAGGACTGGCCGTTGTCGTGGAGCTGAGCGTCGGCGAAGTAGCACAGGCCGAAGCCGGTGGCCTCGGTGCGGGCCAGGGAGCCGCCGTAGGACAGGCCCTTGCCGGTGAGCACGCCGCTCCACTCGTTGCGGATCTTCTTATATTGGCCGAACAGGTAGCCGATCTCACGGCCGCCCACGCCGATGTCTCCGGCGGGCACATCGGTGTCAGGGCCGATGTGGCGGTACAGCTCATTCATAAAGGACTGGCAGAACCGCATGATCTCCCCGTCGCTCTTGCCCTTGGGGTCAAAGTCGGAGCCGCCCTTGCCGCCGCCCATGGGCAGAGTGGTCAGCGCATTTTTGAAGATCTGCTCAAAGCCCAGGAACTTGATGACAGACAGGGTGACGGTGGGATGGAACCGCAGGCCGCCCTTGTAGGGGCCAATGGCAGAGTTGAACTGCACCCGGTAGCCACGGTTGACCTGCACCACGCCGTTGTCGTCCACCCAGGGCACCCGGAACATGACGGCCCGCTCGGGCTCCACCATGCGGCCCACAATGTTCTGCTGCTCATAGCGGGGGTCGGACTCCACCACAGGCTCCAGAGACTCCAGAACCTCCTCCACAGCCTGGAGGAACTCCTTCTCATGGCTGTTGCGGGCCTTCAGGCCGTCCATCACGGACTTCAGGTATGCGTTGCTCAGAGACATCTTTTTCAACATCCTTCCTTCTTTGAAAGTGTTTAATTTAGTCTGTTACAGTATTGTACACCCCAGCGGTCTGCTTTGCAACACCAAATGTTTGAACTTGCATAAAAGAAGGA
>DVKO01000013.1 GCA_018715985.1 Candidatus Enterenecus avicola | reverse complement strand
ATGGGGCACGCCCCATCTTCTCAGCGATTTTACGAATCCCAACCCCAAGGTTTTTGAGCAAGTATAGATTTTCTCGCTCCTCTATGCTAAGATGTTTGTAGTGACTCATGGAAATAGGCTCCTTTCTGGTTGTCCGCAAACACCATTTTAGCTGCTTATCGCCCATGAGTCACTCTTTTTATGTTATGTGTTGCACTTGTATTGTAAATCTACCTTTCAATTTATTTTTCCATCTTCGGATGGAAAAACTCTGCCGAGGGCTTTTTGACGATGCAAGATCATCTGTCCTTCTTGCATTGACGCAAGGTTTTTCGACAGTCTGAAGGGCCTGTTGCAAAATCACCATTTTGCAACAGGCCCTTGATATTTACGTGTAACGGGGAAATTTTGGGGACAAACTCCCCCCGTTTACCGGTGCTTTCCCATGAAGAACAGGGCCACGCAGCCCGGGCCGGTGTGGGCGCCGATGACGGGGCCGATGTAGTTGAGGATGATCTCCTTTGTGCCGTACCGCTGCTTGATCTGGTCGGCCACGAACTGGGCGTCCTCCTCACAGTCGCTGTGGCTGATGAACATGGTCTGATTGGCCACGTCCTCCCCCAGCTCGCCCACCTTGTCCACCAGGGCCAGCAGAGAGGCCTTGCGTCCCCGGGCCTTGGCCACATTGATGAGGTGGCCCTCGTTATCCACGTGGAGCACCGGCTTGATCTGGAGCATGGTGCCCACCACAGCGGTGGCGGCGGACACCCGGCCTCCCCGCTTGAGGAAGAACAGGTCATTGACGGTGAACCAGTGGCACTGGCGCAGCTTGTTCTGCTCCACCCAGTCCCGCACCTCCTCCAGGCTCTTCCCCGCCTGGCGCAGCTTGGCGGCCTGGTACACCAGCATCCCCTGGCCCAGAGAGGCGCACAGGGTGTCCACCACCCGGATGGTGCGGTCCGGGTACTGGTCGGCCAGATCCTGGGCGGCGATGGTGTAGGAGTTGAAGGAGGTGGACAGCCCGGAGGAGAAGCCCAAAATCAGCACGTCCAGCCCCTGCTCCAGCAGCGGGGTGAGCAGATCGGTGGTCTGACCCACATTGACGGCGTTGGTGGTGGCCATTTCCCCTGCCCGCAGCCGGTCATAAAACACCTTGGGGGCCATCTCCCGGTTGTCGGGGTAGTTGTAGTAGGTCTTTTCTCCAAAGAGAAAGGCCAGGGGGACACTATGTATTTCCAGCTCTTCCACCAGGTAGGCGGGCAGATCACAGGATGAATCGGTGACAATGACATAGTTTGACATGGGAAAGCTCCTCCTTTAACTTGGTTTACTTCTTTTTACCGCCCAAAAGCAGATCGGCGCGGTCCGACTTCCGAGCCATGATCTCCAGCAGCCGGCGGCAGGCCAGCCCGTGGGCGTAGCTTTGCAGGGCGTAGGTGAGCACCATCCCCGGCAGGTCCTCCACCTGGGCGTTTTCGTCCAGCTGGTCGGCCACCTGGCTCAGGCTCCGGTCCAGACAGCGGCAGAAATAGTCGTACTGCTGTTCCGAGGTGCCCCGCTCCCGCCCAATGGCCACCAGGGTGCGCATCTCCCGCACGCTGAGCACCTGCTTGAGGGCGCTGATGGCGGTGAGATAGGCCAGATGCTCCTGTCCGTACTTCTTCCCGTTGGCCCGGGAGAGCAGACCATCCTTGATATAATTGTTGATCATGGCGGAGGTCAGGGCGTCCCCCTCCTCAAAGCACACCATCTGGCGGGTCAGGTAGGACACCACCTGATCCATATACAGGGGGATGTCCGGCAGCTTCTCCCACCCGTCCGGGCGGTTGGAGGCCAGTTTTTCCTTCAGCTCCAGCAGTTCTTCCATGGCGGTATCAACTCCAATCTGATGGTGAAAATTATATCACATCGTTTCAGAGACGTAAAGCCCGGAAACCGCCCCTTTTCTCACCCAATCACCCCCAGCAGCAGGGCCGTCCCCACCTGGGCCAGAAAAGGCAGGGGGGCCGGGCCTCCATAGGGCAGTACCAGCTCCTGGCGCTCCACCACACCGCCCCCCAGACGGGGAAACGCCCGCTGCACCGCCACTGCCGCCCGGGTCTCGGTGAGGCTGGACAGGGTCAGGGTGTCCCAGCTGGCGCAGCCGTAGCTGAGCAGCACCTGGGGCGGGGTGGAAAACCTGGGGGGCGGCACCTCTCCAGGCACCAGCGCCGCCGTGCAGGCAGGCAGGTGCAGGGGACGTGGGGCGTGGGGCGCCACCACCAGCAGGTCCAGAGGTACGTTCCAGGTGGGGTCGGGGGCGCAGCAGGCCCGGATGAGGCAGGGCGCCGCCTGGGTCAGCCCGGCCAGCAGAGGGCTCAGGCTTCCCTCCGGCTCCCACACCCCTACCTGCCACATGGTCTCCACCTCCCCGCTTCTCTGCCCTTAGAGTGGCTGTTGGCCGGGGAAACTATGCACTCACTTGTGTTTTCGGTGGTAAATGACGCAGTTGACCAGGCTGCCGATGACCAGGATATTGCCGCACAGGTACAGCCACACCAGCAGGATGATCACCGAGGTCAACGAGCCGTAGACCAGGGAGTACTTGGTGGAGTTCTCCATGAAGTAGGAGAAGATCATGGAGGAGATGGTCAGGGCCACAGCGGCCAGCAGAGAGCCGGGGATCACCGGAGGCCGAGGCTTTTCCAGGGGGGAGGCAAACCGATAGAGCAGCAGGATGAACAAAAACACCAGGGCGGTGAGCAGCAGGTACTTCACCCACTGCCAGGTGCCGAACTGGGCCACCAGGTTGTCCAGCTTGAGCAGCTGGCCCAGCATATGGAAAAACCAGTTGCCCGTCACCACCACGGTGATGGACAGATAGATGGTCACCAGCAGCAGCACGGAGAACACCAGGCTGGCCACCAGCTGGTGCACCCCCCGGAAGGTGGCCCGGCCGTAGACCTCGTGCATCACGTTCATCAGCCCCCGCACAGCCGCCGAGGCGAAGGCCGCCGACATAATGACCCCCGCCACCAGCATGGCGTCAGACTGGTGGGTGTCGATATAGCCCAGATAGTCCCGGAAAATGGAGAGCACCTCCTGGGGCAGCACATAGCTGGCCTCCTCCAGCAGGGCGGTCATCTCCAGGTTCAGCTTGGAGACAAAGGCGGAGACGCAGATGAGGATGGGAAAAAAAGTGAGCACCAGGAAATAGGCCAGCTCGGCGGCGGCCCGGCTCACCCGGCAGGAGAAGTATAGTTCCACCACGTCGGAGACAAACGCCACCGGGGGCAGACGCAAAAACCGTTCCAGCAGCCGCTTCATGGCAGGCCACCTCCCTTGTGTACGGACAAAACTACTCCCCAGTA
Organism: Candidatus Enterenecus avicola; assembly: GCA_018715985.1. Taxonomy (GTDB): domain Bacteria; phylum Bacillota; class Clostridia; order Oscillospirales; family Oscillospiraceae; genus Enterenecus; species Enterenecus avicola. The sequence continues at coordinate 3,565 of DVKO01000013.1, read as the reverse complement.
TACCAGAGGGAAACGGACAGGACAATGGGAATTTTGTCTCCGGGGCAAGGGCGGTCCCAGCGCCTTTCTCGTGGAGGGAGGTGGCCCGGTGTCAGCCGGGTCGGAGGGATTGACCCTCTGCAAGAAGCGGTTTTAGGCTTGCTGGCCTGGGCTTGCTCCGCAGGGTGTCTTTCTCAGCGATGAGAAAGACACCAAAGAATCGCCAAAGGAGGGGCCTTCCCCCTCCTTGTGGAATCCACCCCGCTTTCCTGGGCTGTCAGGAGTTGCTTCCCAGACCGGGCCGAAGGGCGGTTGCCATACCAGAAGGGAAAGTGGCTCTCCTCTACTCGGTCGCTGCCGGGGTGGTGCAACCTTCTCCCCATTTCGGCCCTACCTGTGGTGCACCCCGGCCGACGGCGGCCGGGCGAGGCCGCTTCCCCCCAGACCTGAGGCCCTGGTGGAAGGAGTGGAAACTGCCAGCGGAGTAGAAACTGCCCAGAGATGTGCCCAGCCATCCAACCGGCCCCACCAGGCCCAGGGCCGACTTGGGCCCCAACCAGGTAAAAGAAATAAAAACATGGGGTTTCCAAAGGGATCTCCCTTTGGTGGGTCTTTGGTGACTTTCTGCCCATCAGAAAGTCACCCCAGCGCCAGCGCGTCCCCCTTTGACAGGCTGTCAAGGCCACACCAGAACGATGGAAAAGCGGGCTTTTTCACTCGATCAGTATATTCAGCTCCTCCACGCTCAGGGCGGGGTTCAGCGCCCGGCTCACCCCGTACCCCAGCACCCTGGACAGATCCGCCACCCGGCTGTCCACCTCCCGGGGGGTGACAAACAGCTCCCGCCCCGGCACATCCGCCGGGGTGCTCTCCCCCAGCAAGTCCTCAATCAGGGTGGCCCCGTCCACCACCGTGGGCACCCCCAAGCTCACCACCGGCACCCCCAAGGTCTCCTCCGTCAGCCCCCGGCGGTGGTTGCCCACCCCGGAGCCGGGGACGATGCCGGTGTCGGACAGCTGCACCGTGCGGCACAGCCGGTGCACCGACCGGGCGGCCAGGGCGTCGATGGCCAGCACACAGGCGGGGCGGAGCTGCTCCACCAGGGCCTCCACCACCGCCCCGCTCTCCATCCCCGTGGTACCCAACACCCCGGGAGCCAGGGCCGCCACCGGACGGAGATGCCCAAACTGGGGCAGCCCCTCCACCAGATGCCGGGTCACCAGGGTATAGTCCACCGCCTTTGGTCCCACCACATCGGGGGTCATGGCCCGGTTGCCCAGCCCCACCACCAGGGCCAGCCCTTTTCCCGGCAGCATGGGGGTGAGCAGTCCCGCAATGGCCTCCACCGCCCGGGCAAACCCCGCCTCCTCCCGGCGCAAAAGCCCGTCCAGCTCCAGGGTCACGTAGGTGCCCACCGGCTTGCCCAGGGCCTGGGCGGCCTGGGGGGTGAGCACCCGCACCACATGGGCCTCATACCCCTGACAGGTCTCGTCCCGGCACTCCACCCCCTCCACATCCCGGTGGAGCTCGTGGGCCTCCTGGGCCAAATCGGTGCGAATGTCTGCCATACCCGCTCTCTCCTTCCACTACATCTTGTGTTACGGGGAAAAATGTCTCCCTAATTTTCCCCCACCAAAAATTTTTTATACAAATATCAAAATAAGTGTTGCATTTTCCTGGCTTCGGTGTTAGAATACATATCTGCGACGGGAAACTGCGCAATTTCATAAAATCACATCGGAGGAGGTGTTTGGTTTGCCCAATATCAAGTCTGCCAAAAAGCGTGTTCTGGTCAACGCCACCAAGGCGGCTCAGAACAAGGCTCAGAAGTCCGCGCTGAAGACCGACCTGAAGAAGTTTGAGGCCGCGGTGGCCGAAGGCAACCGCAGCGAGGCCGATGCCGCTTATAAGGTGGCCGTTAAGGCCGTGGATCAGGCTGCTGCCAAGGGTCTGCTGCACAAGAACAATGCCGCTCACAAGAAGAGCGCCATGACTGTCAAGCTCAACAAGCTGGCCTGAGCAAGTGGTGTCTGATCGCTGACAAACGCGCAAAAAGCCGTCTGGGAAACCAGGCGGCTTTTCTTCTATCTGAAAGGGGACATGAACCGTGATTCGATGGGAATGTGACTACGCCGAGGGGTGTCACCCGGACCTTCTGGCCGCTCTGGCGCGCACCAACTGGGAGCAGACCCCCGGCTATGGGGTGGACGAGCACTGTGAGCGGGCCAGGGGGCTCATTCGGGACCTGTGCCAGGCCCCGGAGGCTGCCGTGGAGTTTTTGGTGGGGGGCACCCAGACCAACACCACCGTCATCGCCGCCGCCCTGCGCCCCCACCAGGGGGTGCTGTGCGCCCACACCGGGCACATCAACTGCCATGAGACGGGAGCCATTGAGTCCACCGGCCACAAGGTGCTCCCCCTGCCCTCCGCCGACGGGAAAATTTCCGCCGCCCAGGTGGAGCAGGCCGTGGAGGCCCACTGGCAGGACCCCACCCACGAGCACATGGTGCAGCCCGGGATGGTGTACCTCTCCCACCCCACCGAACAGGGCACAGTGTACACCGCCTCCGAGCTGGCCGCCATCTCCCAGGTGTGCCGGGCCCACGGCCTCACCCTCTTTGTGGACGGCGCCCGGCTGGCCTACGGCCTGGCGGCGGAGGAGAGCGTCACCCTCCCCCTGCTCTGCCAGCTGTGCGACGTGTTCTACCTGGGCGGCACCAAGGTGGGCGCCCTCTTCGGCGAGGCGGTGGTGATCTCCAACCCCGCCCTGGCCCGGGATTTCCGCTACTTCATCAAGCAGCGGGGCGGTATGCTGGCCAAGGGGCGGCTGCTGGGGGTGCAGTTTGAGGCCCTGTTGGAGGACGGGCTCTACTTCCGCCTGGGGCAAAACGGGGTGGCGCAGGCCCGCCGGCTCCGGGCCGCCTTTGCGGACAAGGGCTACCCCTTCCGCTACGACTCCCCCACCAACCAGCTCTTCCCCGTGCTCCCGGACGCCCACTTAGAGCAGCTGGCAGACCGCCACGTCTGGTCGGTCTGGGAGAAGGTGGACCAGGACCACACCGCCGTGCGCTTTTGCACCAGCTGGTGCACCACCGATGAACAGGTGGCGCAGCTGGCGGCGGATTTGGCGGAGCTGTAAGACAAAAAATGTGCCGCTTCTGCGGCACACCTTACTTCTTCCCTATTCACTATTACCTATTCACTCACCCAGATACAAAAATCCCCCCGGTCTAATGGCAGAGGAGCATAAAGAAGTATTACGAAAATACTAACCTATGCCAAGTGAACGGGAAATAAGAAACCTCTATGTGAATGGACGAACCATTTGTATAGAGGTTTTCTTTTGCTTCTTAAAATTTTTCAGCGTCCGCAGGACGCGCAGCCGTCACCGAATGGGGACGATCTTGGGGGCTTGGGGGGGATCCCTCAACAAGCATTTTGGCCGGTGCAATCCGGCTAAAATCGCAAAACATGTATATGTTTGCATTGCTTGCCAATCTGTGAAAATACTAAAGTTGAGGAAAAATGAAAAGGTACGTTAGCGTAGTATGCTGACGTACCTTTTTTGTATAATCATATTTTCAAT
>DVKO01000079.1 GCA_018715985.1 Candidatus Enterenecus avicola | reverse complement strand
AAACACCGCAGTACCAAGGCCCCCTTGTGTAAAGGGGGCTGTCACCGTAGGTGACTGGGGGATTGTCTCTGGTGGGGAGTTAGGCAATCTACGTATTTTGCAACAGGCCCTGTTTTTGTGGGTCATACCTGGTACACCAGGCGGTCTTTGAACTCCTGGGCCTTGCCGTCGTTCCAGTTCTGCACCGGGCGGTAGTAGCCGGTGATGCGGCTGTACACCTCGGCGGGCTTGCCGCAGTGGGGGCAGGTGAACTGCTCCCCGGTGAGGTAGCCGTGGTCGGGACACACGGAATAGGTGGGGGAGATGGTGTAGTAGGGCAATTTATAATGTTGGGCAATCTTGCGCACCAGGGCGGCAGCGGACTGCCAGCTGGGCAGCTTTTCGCCCAGAAAGGCGTGGAACACGGTGCCGGAGGTGTAGAGGGTCTGGAGCTGGTCCTGCACGTCCAGAGCCTCAAAGATGTCCTGGGTGCACCCCACAGGCAGGTGGGAGGAGTTGGTGTAATAGGGGGTGCCGTGGTCGTTGGCGGTGTGGATGTCGGGGAACTGCTCCTTGTCGTGCTTGGCGAAGCGGTAGGCAGTGGACTCTGCCGGGGTGGCCTCCAGATTGAAGAGGTCACCGTACTCCTCCTGGTAGTCGCTCAGCCGCTCCCGCATATGACCCAGCACCTCCACGGCGAAGGCCTGGGTGTCCGGGTGGGTCAGGTCGTGGCCCAGCCAGCAGGCGTTGAGCCCCGCCTCGTTCATCCCCACCAGGCCAATGGTGGAGAAGTGGTTGCGGAAGGTGCCCAGATAGTGCTTGGTGTAGGGGTAGAGCCCGTTTTCCATCAGCTGGGTGATGACCTGGCGCTTGGTGTGCAGAGAGCGGGCGGCCAGGTCCATGAGCTTGTCCAGCCGCCGGTAAAATTCCTGGGGGGTCTTGGACAGATAGGCGATGCGGGGCAGGTTGATGGTCACCACGCCCACGCTGCCGGTGGACTCCCCGGAGCCGAAGTAGCCCCCGGACTTCTTGCGCAGCTCCCGCAGGTCCAGCCGCAGACGGCAGCACATGGAGCGCACGTCGGAGGGCTGCATATCCGAGTTGATATAGTTGGAGAAGTAGGGGGTGCCGTACTTGGCGGTCATCTCAAAGAGGAGTTTGTTGTTCTCCGTCTCCGACCAGTCAAAATCCCGGGTGATGGAGTAGGTGGGGATGGGGTACTGGAACCCCCGGCCGTTGGCGTCCCCCTCGATCATGATCTCCAAAAAGGCCCGGTTGACCATGTCCATCTCTTTTTTACAGTCCCCGTAGGTGAAGTCCATAAACTCGCCCCCCACAATGGCGGGCTGACCGGCCAGGTCGGCGGGCACCGTCCAGTCCAGGGTGATGTTGGTGAAGGGGGCCTGGGTGCCCCAGCGGCTGGGGGTGTTCACCCCGTAGACAAAGGACTGGATGCACTGCTTTACCTCCTCCTGGCTCAGGTGGTCCACCCGCACAAAGGGGGCCAGATAGGTGTCAAAGGAGGAGAAGGCCTGGGCCCCCGCCCACTCGTTCTGCATGATGCCCAAAAAGTTCACCATCTGGTTGCACAGGGTGGACAGATGCTTGGCCGGGGCAGAGGTGATCTTCCCCGGCACGCCCCCCAGCCCCTGGTAAATGAGCTGCTTCAACGACCACCCGGCGCAGTACCCGGTGAGCATGGACAGGTCGTGGAGGTGGAGGTCGGCGTTGCGGTGGGCGTCCGCCACCTCCTTGTCGTACACCTGGCTGAGCCAGTAGTTGGCGGTGATGGCCCCGGAGTTGGACAGGATCAGCCCGCCCACCGAGTAGGTGACGGTGGAGTTCTCCTTCACCCGCCAGTCGTTGATGTGCAGGTAGTTGTCCACCAACTCCTTATAATTGAGGAGGGTGGAGCCTGCGTTGCGCACGTTCTCCCGCTGCTTGCGGTAGAGGATGTAGGCTTTGGCCACCTCGCCGTACCCGGCCTGGATGAGCACCTCCTCCACGCTGTCCTGGATGTCCTCCACGTGGATGAGGCCGTCCCGGATCTTGTCCTGGAAGTCCGCCGTCACCCGCAGGGCCAGCAGCTCCACCACATCCGGGTGCGGCTGCTGCCCCTGGGCCTCAAAGGCCCGGGTCATGGCAGAGATGATCTTGTCTACATGAAAGGGAACGATGGTGCCGTCCCGCTTGTTCACTTGGTACATAACCCACACTCCTCTCCGTCTCTCGCCCCCCAAAGGGGCGGTGCTCTTCCATGATACCACCCCGCCGAGGTAAAATCAAGATATACGACTATGTTATTTTATAAACACAAGATATTGCGTAGTTAGAGATGTTACCCCTTGACATTCCCCGCCCAACTGTCTACCATACAATCGAACAAAAGGGGGTAGTTTTATGACCATCGACGGCTTTCAACCCATGACCCTGCTGGACTGGCCGGGAAAGGTGGGGTGCACGGTGTTTTTGGCGGGGTGCAACTTCCGCTGCCCCTTCTGCCACAACGGCCCCCTGGTAGAGGGGAAGGGGGAGCGGCCCACGCCCGCCCTGGCGTTGGAGACATTCCGGGACTTTCTCCGACGGCGGCAGGGCCTGCTGGACGGGGTGTGCGTCAGCGGAGGCGAGCCCCTTTTGAACCCCCAGCTGCCCCAGCTGCTGGAGGCGGTCAAGGAACAGGGCTTCCTGGTAAAGGTGGACACCAACGGAAGTTTTCCACACAAGCTGCGGGAGCTGTGGAAGTCTGGCCTGGTGGACTATGTGGCCATGGACATCAAAAACAGCCCCGACCGGTACGCCGAGACGGCGGGCGTGGCGGAGCTGGACCTGACCCCCATCCGGGAGAGTGTGGCGTGGCTGTTGGAGGGCCATGTGGACTATGAGTTTCGCACCACGGTGGTGCGCCAGTTCCACGACGCCGCCTCCTTTGCCGCCATCGGCCCCTGGATCGCCGGGGCCCGCCGGTATTTTCTCCAGACCTTCACCCAGCGGGACACGGTGCTGCGGGGCGGCCTGTCCGCCTGGGACGGGGAGACCATGGAGCACTTCGCCGCCCAGATGCGCCCCTATGTCGCCCATGTCGAAGTGCGGTAACTGCCGTCGAACGGTTGCATCTTTACATTTCCCGTCAAACCATGTATGATGTTGACGACCATTGACTACCGGTTCCCGCCCCGCGGGAGACCATTTCGAGGTGAATGTATGGAACTCAAACGCATTCAGTTGGGCATGATCCAGACCAACTGCTACATCTTCTGGGACGAGAACACCCTGGACTGCGCCGTGGTGGACCCCGGCGACGACGGGGAAAAGGTGGCCGCCTTCATCCAGGGCCGGGGGCTGAACCCCGTGGCCATTCTCCTGACCCACGGGCACTTTGACCACATCCTGGGCATTCCCGGCCTGCGGGCCCAGTGGCCCCAGCTGCCCATCTACTGCCACCCCCTGGACGCCGACCCCAATGAGACCACAACCTCTCTCTTCGGCACCACCTTCCCCTCGGTGAGCTCCTTTGGGAACGTGCGCCACTACGGGGAGGGGGATAGGGTGCAGGTGGGGGGCCTCACCGTCCACGTGCTCCACACCCCCGGCCACACCCCCGGCGGCGTGGTGCTCCAGGTGGAGGACGTGCTCTTCACCGGCGACACCCTCTTTGAGGGCTCCATGGGCCGCACCGATCTGGAGGGGGGCAGCGAAGAGGCGCTGCTGCGCTCTCTGAAACGGCTCTACAACCTTCCCGGGGACTTCCGGGTCTACCCCGGCCACGAGGGCTCCTCCACCCTGGAAATGGAGCGCACCACCAACGTTTGTATGCTGGAGGCCGTGAGACGGGGATGAAGCTGTATCTTGTGGGCCACCACTACCAGTACGCCGTGGAACAGATGATGATGACCCTGTTCCCCGGCCAAAAACCCGAATATCCCACCACACCACCCACCTGGGACCAGTCCATGGCCCAGGTGGAACTGTTCCCCCGGGGGCATGAGGTGGTGGCCCATGCCAAGCTGTGGTGGAACGGGGGTGTGTATGAGGCAGAGCGCAGTGAGCCCACCTCCCACCTCACCGGGGGGCTGGAGGACGACCGGGTGCGCCAGCGCGTTGTCCGGCTGGCCTTCTATGACGCCGGGGTGGCGGCTCTGGGCCAGGAGCCCCCCTGGGGCGCCCTCACCGGCGTGCGCCCGGTGAAGCTGCCCACCCGCCAGATGGCCAACGGGGACACCCCCCAGCAAGCCCGGGACACCCTGACAACCCTCTACCGGGTCAGCCCCAGCCGGGCGGACCTGGCCATGGACTGCGCCCACGCCGCCCTCCACGTGCTGCACAGCCTGGAACCGAACCAGCTCTCCCTCTATGTGGGCATCCCCTTCTGTCCCACCCGGTGCGCCTACTGCTCCTTTATCTCCGCCGACGTGAAGGGGGCGCTGGCCCTGGTGGAGCCCTATGTGGACGCCCTGTGCCGGGAGATCCAGGAGGCGGGGGCCCAGCTGAGACAAAACGGCGTGACCATTAAAACCGCCTATATGGGGGGCGGCACCCCCACCACCCTGTCCGCCGCTCAAATGGACCGGGTACTCACCCACATGGAACAGCACCTGCCCCTGGAGGGGTGCGTGGAGTTCACGGTGGAGGCGGGGCGCCCCGACACCATTACCCGGGAAAAGTTGGAGGTGCTGCGGGCTCACCACATCCACCGCATCTCCATCAACCCCCAGACCATGGAGGACTCGGTGCTGAAAGCCATGGGGAGAGCCCACACCGCCCAGGAGATCACCGCCGCCATGAACCTGGCCCGGGAGGTTTACGGCGGCATGGTGAACATGGATCTCATCGCCGGGCTGCCCACCGACACGGTGGAGGGCTTTGCCCGGACGCTGGAGCAGGTGGTGGCCATGGACCCCGCCAACATCACCGTCCACACCCTGGCCCTGAAAAAGGGGGCCAAGCTCATGGAGGAGCAGGGGAGACTGTGCGCTCCCCAGGAGGTGGCGCAGATGCTGGCCCTGGCGGAGTCCACCCTGCGGGGCGCCGGATACGTGCCCTACTATCTGTACCGGCAAAAGTATATGTCCGGCTCCTTTGAAAATGTGGGCTGGGCCAAGCCGGGGTGCGTGTGCGCCTACAACATTATCATGATGGAGGAGCTGCAGTCGGTGCTCTCCCTGGGCGCCGGAGGCATCACCAAGCTGGTCAACCCCGCCACGGGGAAAATTGACCGCCTGTCCAACCCCAAGTACCCCAAGGAATACCTGGACAGCTGGGAGAAGATCTGCCAGCACAAGGTGCAGGCGGCCCGGTTTCAGGCGGGGCTGTGATGGGTCGGTGTATCTGACCCTGCTGCCAGTACCTCATCCGAGAGGAATGTGAAAAAATGAACGTCAAAGGGAGAAATTTCGGATTGGACTTGGCTCGAGCCGTTGCAATTTTGGCCGTTGCGCTCATTCATGCCAGCGCATTCTTTCTGACCTCGTATGGTCGGGAAACCGTGGAGTTTTCCGTGGGAAATTTGTTTGACAGTGCGGCCCGTATCGGTGTGCCGTTATTTCTGATGATCTCAGGGGCTCTGATGCTAGATGAGACCAGGCCCATAACCGTAAAAAAGATATTGGGTAAATATGTGAAAAACATTCTGCTCCTTCTGTATTTCTGGTCACTTCTGTATGCCGTGGTCACACAGATTCTCTTGCCGATCTATACGGACACCCCTGTGAGTATTCGTGGGTTTCTCGCCGCCCTGCTGTATGGACATTACCATATGTGGTACCTGTTCATGGTGGTCGGCCTGTACCTGGTGACCCCTTTTTTGCGGGCGTTTGTCAAACGGGAAAACCGACAGCTGGTGCAGTTGTTCCTGGTTCTCGCCGTGTTGATGCAGTTTGTACCCACTGTATGCACCGCCCTTTCCAAGTGCAGCAATCTATGGGCCAGCATTGACGTGCTCCCGTACTTTACCCGCTGGCTCAGCCAATTCAAGTTGTCTTTTTTCAGCCAGTATACTGCCTATTATGTGCTGGGCTGGTATATCACCCATATGGGCGTTTCCACCCCCTGGAAGCGATATGTCTGGTATGGGGCAAGTGCGGTGTCTCTGCTGGCCACCATCTGGTTTGTTCAGATGTCCGGAGACTACGCCAACGGCTACTCCGAGTTGAACTTGTTGATTCTTGTATATTCCTCCGGTGTGTTTCTCCTGCTCAACCAGATCGGACAGCCGTTGGGTAAAGCAACCCGCATTGGGGTCCTGGCCCTTTCCAAAAGCAGCTTTGGCATTTATATCATACATCCTATTGTGCTGGAGTTGCTGCGAATGGCAGTACCCTACCACCGCATACCTGCGCTCTATATCGTGGTAAGCTACGTCGTTGTCCTGGCCATATCGTGGGTGGTTACCGTTCTCATCTCCAAGCTGCCCGTACTAAAACACACCGTACGTATGTGAGGACTCTGGCTCCCCAACCAACTACTTTTTTGGGGGTAGGCTTACGTCCCCAAATTCTAAAACAACCGTGACAATGACAATGATTGTAATTTCCCAAGAAAACCATTGACAACGCCCCCGGGCGTTGATATAATGTCAAAGCCGCTTTGAATGGGACATAAGAGAAGCTTCCAGCTTCCTCCCCCGACAGCGAGCCCGTAATAAAGGAAAGGCAGGTGCAAAGTATGCACGCAATCATCGAGACCGGCGGCAAGCAGTACAAGGTGACCGAGGGCGACGTCCTCTACATCGAGAAGCTGGATGCCGAGGCCGGTAGCTCCATCACCTTCGACAAGGTTCTGGCTGTCCTCAACGGCGACAGCGCGACCTTCGGCGCTCCCGTTGTGGAGGGTGCCTCCGTCACCGCCAACGTGGTGAAGAACGGCAAGGGCAAGAAGGTGCTGGTCTTCAAGTACAAGCCCAAGAAGAACTACCGCCGCCGTCAGGGCCATCGTCAGCCCTACACCAAGGTGGAGATCACCAAGGTCAACGCCTAACAGGAGGCGGGTTATGACCACCGTCACCTTCCACCAGCGCAACGGCCGCATGGACGGCGTTGTGGTGGATGGACACAGCGGCTACGCCGATGCCGGTTCCGACATCGTCTGCGCCGCCATCTCCTCTGCCGTGGGTCTTTTGGAGTGCACCTTGAATGAGGTGCTGGGCCTGAGCGCCCCCACCAGGGTAAAGGAGGAGGAAGCCCACCTTTCGCTGCGGCTTCCCGCGGGTCTGAGCCAGGAAAATGAACACACCAGCCAGAATTTGATGGTTGGCCTGATGGTCTATCTTCAAGCTCTCTCCCAGGAATACCCCGACAATCTCATCGTCCTGCTGGACGATGATGACGAGGATTGAAGATCCTCCAACAGTCTTTAGAAAGGACGGTAACGACTTATGCTGAAGATCAACATCCAGCTCTTCGCTCACAAGAAGGGCGGCGGCTCCACCAAGAACGGCCGTGACTCCGAGGCCAAGCGCCTGGGCGTGAAGCGTGCCGACGGTCAGTTCGTGCTGGCCGGCAACATTCTGGTTCGTCAGCGCGGCAGCCACATCCACCCCGGCACCAACGTGGGCAAGGGCTCCGACGATACCCTGTTCGCCCTGGTGGACGGCAAGGTGAAGTTCGAGCGCATGGGCAAGGACCGCAAGAAGGTCTCCGTGTACGAAATCGCTCAGTAATTGCTGTTAAAACGTCCCGGACATACCTTTTGTCCGGGACGTTTTTGTAATCCCACAAAATGCGAGCCAATAAAGCCTCGCAGAGTTCCGCCGCTATCAGCGGCGGAATAAATTGAAATCCCGTCATTTTCACGGACATGCGCCGGGGAAATGACTCTTCTCATGGGAGATGGGCCGACTTTTTCGCCAGAAATCGAGGTCCAGCTCCCATGCAAATCCGGTCGGAAAAGGCCTTCGGCCTTTTTCGGCCCATATCGAATGGAGGTGCCAACCATGGCCAATCAATTCATTGATACCGCCCGCATTCTGGTGCGGGCCGGGGCGGGAGGCGGCGGCGCCGTATCCTTCCACCGGGAGAAATACGTGGCGGCCGGCGGCCCGGACGGCGGCGACGGGGGACGGGGCGGCAACATCGTGCTCACCGTGGACCCCCATATGTCCACCCTGATGGACTTCCGCTACAAGCGGAAATACGTGGCGGAGACCGGCATGAACGGCAGCGGCAAGCGCTGCACCGGCAAGGACGGGGCGGACCTGGTCATCAAGGTGCCTCGGGGCACCGTGGTGCGGGACGCCGAGACTAAGGAGATCATCTGCGATATGTCGGATGACAAGCCCTTTGTGCTGGCCCGTGGCGGCAAGGGCGGCTGGGGCAACCAGCACTTCGCCACCCCCACCCGTCAGGTGCCCCGGTTTGCCAAGGCGGGATTGCCGGGGCAGGAGCGGGACGTGATCCTGGAACTGAAGCTGCTGGCCGACGTAGGGTTAGTGGGCTTCCCCAACGTGGGAAAATCCACCCTCCTCTCCGTGGTCACCCGGGCCCAGCCCAAGATCGCCAACTACCACTTCACCACCCTCTTCCCCAACCTGGGGGTGGTGCCCATGGAGGAGGGCCGCTCCTTCGTGCTGGCCGACATCCCCGGCATCATTGAGGGCGCCTCGGAGGGCGCAGGCCTGGGCCACGACTTTTTGCGCCACATTGACCGCTGCCGCCTCCTCATCCACGTGGTGGATGTGTCCGGCAGCGAGGGCCGGGACCCGGTGGAGGACTTTGACACCATCTGCGCCGAGCTGGAGCAGTGGTCCCCCGAGCTGGCCAGCCGCAAGATGCTGGTGGCCGCCAACAAGGTGGACGTGATGGAGGACCCGGAGCTGCTGGATCGGCTGCGCGCCCACGTGGAGGCCAAAGGCTGCCGGCTCTTTGAGATGTCCGCTGCCACCCACCAGGGCACCCGGGAGCTGATGCTGGCCGCCGCCGAGGAGCTCTCCCATCTGCCCCCCATCCTGGTGTTTGAGCCCACCTATGTGGAGCGTCCCCCCGAGGTGGACACCTCCGCCCCCCTGGAGATTACCCGGGACGACGACGGCACCTGGCTGGTGGACGGCCCCTGGCTGCGCCAGCTCATGGCCAACGTCAACTTCTCCGACTACGAGAGCCGCAACTGGTTCGACAAGCGGCTGCGGGAGGCCGGGGTCTTTGAGCAGATGGAGGCCAAGGGCGTCACCGACGGCGACCTGGTGTGCCTGTACAACCTGGAGTTCGAGTATCAGAAGTAAAAAAATACCCTGGAAGCCATGCTTCCAGGGTATTTTTGCTTTAGATGGGGGTCCGTCGGTCACTGACACACAGGATATAGTCAATGCTGGTGTGATAAAATTTGGCCAGTTGGATCAAAACCCGAGTGGGAATGTCATTTTCCCCCGTCTCATACTTGGAGTACCCCGTCTGGGACATCCCCAGAAATTGAGCCACCTGGGTCTGGGTCAAATCTGCATCCTCTCGTAAATCCCGCAATCGGTTCATCGTCCTTCACCTCATGCAGAGTATGTCATAACCTGAAACAGATTATTTACTTTTAATCTGTTTCAGGTTAAAATAGAGAAACAGGGCCCTGTTTTTCCCATCATGAAAATTCCCCTGGAAGCAAGGCTTCCAGGGGGCACACGTGCAGGTGGTTCACCAGGGATCATGACTCCTCTTGCGAGGGCTCATGGTTCCGCTCTTTTTTCAGCTGTTCAATGCCAAGGCGGATCAACTCCAGTGTGGCCGCCGAACGGCTGGGATACCGATTTTCAAAACGGAAATCGTCAATTTCTTTCAATAGCTCCTGGTCTACAACGACGGTATAGCGTGGCTTCTGTGTGGGCATCGGCGCCACCTCCTTTTGTTCATATTATGCGCAGGTTCATAAGTTCTGTCAAGCAGAACTTTCCAGAAAGCCCTTGACAGGTTCAGAACTGGTGAACTATAATTTGGATAGGTTCAGACGTTCAGATGGCCCGGGAGGAAGGAGGTGTCTTTGCATGGCTACCCAATTCAAGAGACTCTCATTTGTGGTCACCCCTGAGATGGAGGAGTCCCTGAATCGCATGAAACAAGAAATCTTTTATAATCGCACCCAGTCCCATATGATCCGGGAACTGTTGTCCGCCGGTGTGCGGGCCACCAAGGCGGAAAAGGCCGCAAAGGGAAGCAGCTGCGAGCAGGCCTCCTGATCGGGCGGTTCCAACCGTTGGATTGCAAAACAAATCGCCTCGTCCCCAATCGCCCTCTCACGTCGTACCCAAACTAAGAGAAATGGAGTGAAAGAAGTGAAACGAAAGATTTTGAGTCTGGTGTTGTGCGGCTGCCTGGTGGCCGGGATGTTCCCCGCTGTGGCCCTGGCAGAGGACAGTCAGATAACAGACACCACCCCCGTGGTCACAACGGAGACCACCAGAGAGACTCCCACCAGCGGTCAGTGTGGAGACAACTTGACCTGGAGCTATGATGAGGCCACCACCACCCTGACCATCTCTGGCGAAGGAGAGATGGTCAACTATGGTTCCAGCAGCACCCATGAAGATGGCGTTGTTGTGGACTGGCAGATGCCTCCCTGGAGTGATTTGTCTTTTACCCGATTGACCGTAGAAGAAGGGGTTACTTCCGTGGGAGATTATGCATTTGGCTATACCGAAGAGGGAAATATATTGACCTGTGTTGAGATGGCCGACAGTGTTACCACTCTTGGGGAAGGGGCTTTTCGTTTCTGCCACAACCTGACCTCTATCGAGATGTCGGCTGGTCTTACCTCTCTTGGTCGTCAGGCGTTCGTAGGGTGTGAAAGCCTGAAGGAGATTGCAATTCCTGAGGGCATCACCTCGATTGGTGCCTGGACTTTCTCATCCTGTGCCAGTTTGACAGAAATTCACATACCCAGCAGCGTGACTTCGATTGGTGACTGGGCTTTTTCAGAGTGCACAAGCTTGACCCAACTTGAGATTCCAGGCAGTGTTACCTCTCTCGGTTTGGGTGCTATTGCCAGTTGTGAAAACTTGACTGTTGTCACCATTCCTGACAGCATTACATCCATTGGTGATTGGACCTTCTCGAATTGCACCGCCCTGGAGACCGTCAACTACACCGGCACCCAGGAACAGTGGGAGGCCATTACCGTGGGAGAAGATAACGATGCCCTGACCTCTGCTACCGTAGTCTTCAATTATGTGCCCGAGGAGCCTACTCCCGAGCCTACCCCCGAGCCTACCCCCGAGCCTACTCCCGAGCCCACCCAGAAGCCTACGCCCACTCCCACCCCCGCTCCGGAAACTCCCGCTCAAGACAAGGTGGACGTGACCGTCTCCGGTGACAAGGCCGAGGCCACCGTGGGCGGCGTGACTGTGGTGCTGGGCAACGCCGGGAAGGTGTTCCAGGACGGTACCACCGTCACCGTGGAGAAGATCACCCAGGGCACCATCTATGACACCGTGAAGAAGGCCCTGGAGACGGTGGTGGCCAAGATGGACAACACCGCCATCTTTGAGTTCACTGCCACCAAGGACGGCAAACCCGTGCAGCCCGGTGGCGCCCTGTCCGTCACCTTTGACATTCCCAAGAATCTGAGTGCCAGCAACTTGAAGATGTTCTATGTGTCTGAGGACGGCAAGTACGAGGAAGTGAAGATCACCGTGGACACCAAGGCGGGCACCGTCACCGCCAACCTGACCCACTTCAGCACCTACGTGCTGGCCAACGTGGCCCGCTCCGCCAATGACGGCAACGGCGTGCCCCAGACCGGGGACACCAGCGCCCTGACCCTGTATGTGTGCGTCCTGGCCATGTCCATGGCCGGACTGACCATCCTGCTGGTCAACAAGCGCAGAGCGTAAGATACAAAGGGTCTGTTGCAAAATTATGGTTTTGCAACAGACCTTTTCGTTCGGTCAATCCCTCCGTCACGGCTTGCGCCGTGCCACCTCCCTTTACACAAGGGAGGCTTTTGGCCTGGAGCGTGCTCCGATGTTGTTCTATCAGGAGAAATTCTGCCTATAAGTTCGCTGAAATCTGACAAC
>DVKO01000078.1 GCA_018715985.1 Candidatus Enterenecus avicola | reverse complement strand
TGATGTTGGTCTTGTCCAGGCGGTACTCCACCTTACCGGCCTTGATCTCCTGGACGGCCTTGGTCACGTCCATGGTGACGGTGCCGGCCTTGGGGGAGGGCATCAGGCCCTTGGGGCCCAGGACCTTACCCAGACGGCCAACCACGCCCATCATGTCGGGAGTGGCCACGACCACGTCGAAGTCGAACCAGTTTTCCTTCTGGATCTTCTCCACCATGTCCATATCGCCCACGAAGTCGGCGCCAGCGGCACGGGCCTCCTCGGCCTTGTCGCCCTTGGCGAAGACCAGCACGCGGGCAGTCTTGCCGGTGCCGTGGGGGAGGACGATGGCGCCACGGACCTGCTGGTCGGCGTGACGGGAGTCAACGCCCAACTTCACGTGCAGCTCCACGGTCTCGTCGAACTTGGCGGTGGCGGTCTTGATGACCAGCTCCATGGCCTCGTTCACATCATACTGAGCAGCGCGGTCGATGAGCTTGGCGCTGTCCACATACTTCTTACCCTTAGTTGCCATTGTTTGTCTCCTCCTTTCCTTACTCTTCCACCAGGATGCCCATGGAACGGGCGGTGCCGGCGATCATGCTCATGGCGGCCTCCAGGCTGGAGGCGTTCAGGTCGGGCATCTTGGTCTCGGCGATCTTCTGCAGATCAGCACGGCTCAGGGTAGCCACCTTGGTCTTGTTGGGCACGCCGGAGCCGGACTCAATGCCGCAGGCCTTCTTGATGAGCACGGGGGCGGGAGGGGTCTTGGTGATAAAGGTGAAGGAACGGTCGGCATACACGGTGATGACCACGGGGATGATGAGGCCCATGTCCTTCTTGGTGCGCTCGTTGAACTCCTTGGTGAACGCGGCGATGTTCACGCCGTGCTGACCCAGGGCAGGACCAACAGGGGGGGCGGGAGTTGCCTGACCGGCGGGGATCTGAAGCTTTACATATCCAGTAACTTTCTGTGCCATTTGAAACAGCACCTCCTACATAAGATGTGGTGGTGACGGAGCCGCTTTGTGCTCCTCCCACGGTTTGGGACGGGAGACCCGTCAGTTGAGAGGCTCGACCTGGTCCAGTTCCAGCTCGACGGGAGTCTCCCGGCCGAACATGGAAACCACCACCCGAACCTTGCTGCGCTCGGTGTCGATTTCCTCCACGGTGCCGATGAAAGATTCCAGGGCACCATCGGTGATTTTCACGTTGTCACCCACGTTGTAAGAGACCATGACCTCGCGCTTCTCCACGCCCAGGGCGGCAATCTCCTCGTCGGTGAGGGGAATGGCCTTGTTGGCGGAGCCTACGAACCCGGTGACGCCACGGATGTTGCGCACCAGGTGCCAGGTCTCGTCGGTCATGACCATCTTGACCAGCACATAGCCGGGGAACACTTTGCGCTCCACGGTCTTGGGGCCGTTGTCGGTGATTTCGGTGACGGTCTCCATGGGAATGGAGACCTCGGCAATGACGTCGTGCATATTGCGGTTTTCCACGGCCTGCTCAATGGAGACGGCTACGGTGTTCTCATAGCCGGAGTAGGTGTGGGCCACATACCATTTCATTTCCTCAGCCATTGCAGTGACCTCTTACGCGAAGAGGTTGAGCAGAGCCTCAACCACTTGGCGGGCGATGAAGTCGAAAACCCAGATGAACACGCCAACCAAGATCACGCAGACGATGACGGTGCCTACGTTTTTCAGGGTATCTTTGCCGGAAGGCCAAGTGACCTTCTTCAGCTCACCCCTCAGATCCTTCAGCCAGCGGGAGAAAGGGTTCGGCTTCTTGTCCTTCTTCTTCGCAGCAGTCTTGGCCTTCTTCTCGGCGGTGGAGCTTACGGACTCCTTGCCGGAGGCGGCCTGATCTCGCTTGTTCAGTTCAGACATTGGTGTACCCTTCTTTCTTTGAGCGAAGGCTCATTACTTGGTTTCGGTGTGCAGAGTGTGCTTTCTGCAGAAGGGGCAGTACTTGTTGAGCTCCAGACGCTCAGTGGTGTTGCGCTTGTTTTTGTTGGTGTTGTAGTTACGCTGCTTGCACTCGGAGCAACGCAGGGTAATCTTCACACGGCTACCGGCTTTCGCCATTCTCGGCACCTCCTTTTGAATTTGCCGCCCGGCAGCAAAAAACGCCGGAACGGCCGTGGCCGATTCCAGCGCATCGAAGGGTGCCGGGGCACCCAAAAGCTGCTACGGGAAACCGGCCCTTGCCTCCCTGTGACCCTCATGGAGAGGGGAGAGGGTTTTTGTGCCCATCCCGTAAAAATGCGCACAAAAAGAAAGCCCTGCTCACAGGTGCATCCAGCATATCACAGGGGGTGGGGGTTGTCAAGAAAAAATTTATCCTTTATAATGGTCAGACTACATGAACAGGAGGACAGAGACGATGCGTGTGATGGCAGTGGACTATGGGGATGCCCGAACCGGGGTGGCCATTTCGGATGCCATGGGGCTGTTGGCAGGGTTCACCACGGTGATCCACAGCCGCAAGGCGGACCAGGTGGCCCAGGAGATCGGCAAGCTGGTCAAAGAGCACCGGGTGGAGGAGCTGGTCATGGGCTTTCCCCGGAACATGGACGGCACGGAGGGGCCGAGAGCAGAGCTGTACCGGGCCTTTGCCGGGCAGCTGCAAGAAGTGACGGGGATGGAGGTGCACCTGTGGGATGAGCGGCGCACCACCATTGAGGCCCACCAGATCCTCCACGCCTCGGGAAAGAAGATGAAGCAGCACAAGAAAAATGTGGATGCCGTGGCGGCCACCTTAATATTAGAGGGGTATCTCAATAAGCTGCGGAGAACCCTGTGAGGGACCGGTTTTGCCGGTAGGAGACGGAAAAGAGAAAAAGAGGTCATAAAGATGAAAAACGAGCTTACCTTTCGATATGCACAGCGCAGCGACGCCCCCCTGATCCTGCAATTCATCCGGGAACTGGCCGATTACGAAAAGATGTCGGATGAGGTCGTGGCGGATGAAGAAACCTTGGAAGAGTGGATGTTTGACGAGGGAAAGGCAGAGGTGCTCTTTGCCGTGGTGGACGGAAAAGAGGTTGGTTATGCGCTGTTCTTCCACAATTTTTCCACGTTTCTGGGCCGAGCGGGCATCTACCTGGAGGATTTGTTTGTGAAGGTGGAACACCGTGGAAAGGGCTACGGAAAAGCCATTTTGAAGCAGTTGGCGTCCATCGCTGTGGAACGGAAATGCGGACGTCTGGAATGGAGCTGTCTGGACTGGAATCAGCCCAGCATTGATTTTTACCGGTCGCTGGGCGCAGAGCCGATGTCCGATTGGACGGTGTATCGGATGACAGGCGATACCCTGAACAATCTGGCGGAATAAGAGAAGAAAAACTCCCATGCCTGGTACTATTCTTTGGCATGGGAGTTATTTTGTTGGTCCAATGTCACAGCCTCGCCGTTCCATGTCCCATCTTCCACAAATTCCTCCAGAAATGGTTGCATTTCCTGGGGGATTTGCTTTTGCAACACATTAAACGCACGAAATGTGCGAATAGAGCTTTTGACAGCGGCGATCTGGCTCTCGGTCAGACCGGATACACTGACCGATTGGGCCTTCTCATCCACACATCCCAGAAGATAGTCGGTGCTGACCTTGAAAATGCGGGATATTTTAATGAGAATATCATAGGATGGCAGCCGACTTCCGTTTTCGTAAGAAGAAATGGCTGATTTTGTCACACCCAGCCTGGTTGCGAACTCATTTTGGGTGATCTTTTGGGACACACGCAACGCTTTGATCTTGTTTCCTATATCAACCATACTTCTCACCTCCATAAAGTTCTTCTATACAATACAAAAAAGCAGTATTCATTTGGTGAACAAAAGTTGCCCGAATAGTGGACAAAAATGTGGACTTATGTTACACTGTCTGTGAACAGGCTGAAAAGAAGCGGAATCTGTCTTTTTGTATTTTGGTTCATTGGAGGGAAGCGTATATGTTTGTAAGACTATTTGGAGAGTCGGATGAGGAGCAACTGAAAAATCTGACAAAAAAAGTTGTGCTAACGGGAATTGGTGTGGTGTGTTATATCCTTGGCCTGGTGTTCTACCTGATGCACTTAGACTCCGTTGGCGGTATCTTTGGCAGCATAGGAGGGATTGCCTTACTGGTTGCTATGTTCATGTGGGGCTTTGGCGCCATTAAGAGACTGATGGGGATTGGAACTGTCGGAGCAATTTTTTCAGGGAATGTTGTGTTTGGTGTCGTGATATTTGTCATGTGCGTGATTGTGGCCTACTTCGTTAGTCTGATTGTGGCCTTCATTGGAATTGGCCGGTATATCTACCTGAGAATTAAGATGGCCCAGGAAAGGGGGTAAGATCTTGTCTGCATTTAGTCCTCCCTGGAAAGACATTGATGATACCAGACCAGGCACTCCTTATGTTGTGGATAGTGATGGATGGGGTTGGTTTGCGCTGTTTATTGTAATCGCTATCCCATTTCTTGCGATTGCTGGTGTGGTGGTTGGGTTTTCTGCGCTGATCTGTGCTCATCCCATTGTATCATTGCTGTGTTATGTGGTTTTGACTTTCGTCATTGGCGGAGCCTTTTATGCGAGGGCTGCCATTCGCCACCGAATTTGTGGTGTGATTGCCACTGTCTTGACCATGGCCCCGTTAGGGATGGGGGTGGCCTTGTACGCAATTCCGTATGTCATGCTGGAGGGATCCTTTTCAGCCATCATTGACTGGGTGTTGGTGGCAGCCTTGCTGTTTGGAATGACATTCTTCATCTTTGCAATCTGTAACCTTCTGAAAAACGGACGGACACATCTGGTGATTGCCATTATATTTTTGGTGTTTGCGTGTTTTTTGATTACGGGAATGATTTCATCTGAGGCAGATGTTGTGAATTGGGAGAGCATTCGTAATTTGTATGGATTTTGAAAAACGGACTTGTTCCGGGGAGTATCATAGGGAGAAGCCAAAACAATGGCCTGTTCAAAAAGCCAACCCCGTAAGGGGTTGACTTTTTATATCTGTTGTATTATTATAAATAATACAAATAAGGCAATGGAAGGACGGTGATATGTCATGCTGTTACGGCTGGATTTCAACAGTGACCGGCCCATTTATCAGCAGATCCGGGATCAGATCGTGGTGGGCATTGCCCAGGGCCAGCTGAGGCCGGGGGAGAAGCTGCCCACGGTGCGGGCTCTGGCGGACGAGGCCGGGGTGAACATGATGACGGTGAGCAAGGCCTACCAGCTGCTCAAGCAGGAGGGGTACATCACCACCGACCGGAGGAGCGGAACCGTGGTGAGCCCACGGGAGAAGGACGGAGGGGTGGCAGAGCAGACCGTGAAGCGGCTCAAGTTGGCCCTGTCCGAGCTGCGTGTGGCGGGGTGGAGCCGGGAACAGGCGTTGGACCTGTGCCGGGAGCTGTATGAACAGGAGGGGTGAACATGATTGGCAAATTGATCTTGTGGGCGTGTATCATACCTGTGATACCTTTGATCTACTGGCAGCTGAACAATGAGACTAAGTTCAAAAAGAACATCGCCCTGGGCGTCACCCTGCCCTATGTGGGGCGTACCCACCCCCGGACGGTGGAGCTGCTGTCCCAATTTCGCAAGACGTTGAGGTGGGTGTGTTTGGGGCTGCTGGTTTCGGCGGTGGTGCTGATCTTGCTGCCGGTCTCCTTTGGGCTGTTCCTGACCATTTGGCTGGTGTGGATGGACGTGGCCATCGTGGTGCCTGTGATCCCCTATGTGAAGTACCACAAAAAGCTGAAGGCCCTGAAGCAGGAACAAAACTGGTTTCCTCAGGTGCCCCGCACCCGGGTGGTGAATCTAACGGCGGCGGCCCAGGAGGAGAAGGCAGCGTCTCCGGTGCACTTTCTCCTGCCTCTGGTGATCAGCCTCATTCCCCTGGTGTGGGGATTGACGCAAAAGGATTGGCTCATGGCGGCCATGTTTCTCACCGGGCCGGTGTGTGTGCTCCTGTTCTGGGTGCTGTACCGGTGGGCCATGCGGAGACGGGCGGAGACGGTGGACGGAAACGAGACCCTCACCCAGACCTTGACCCGCATCCGCCGCAGAGCCTGGCGGCGGTGCTGGGTGTGGGGGTGCTGGTTCATGGCGGGGGTGAATTTGTCCATGTGGCTGGCTATGTTCCACCCTCTGTGGGGCCTGGTGGCAATGGTGGTGCTGTCCGTCCTCTTTGTGGTACTGGCGGTGGGGCTGGAATTTCACCTGCGCCACCAGCAGGAGTATCTCACCGCCCAGAGTGGCCAGGACAGCTACGTGGACGAGGATGAGAAGTGGATCTGGGGGATGTTCTACTACGATCCCAACGACACCCACCTGGTGGTCAATGCCCGCATCGGCATGAACACCACCGTGAATCTGGCCAAAAAGAGCGGCCGGGTGATTGTGGGAGCCACCGCGGTGCTGATGCTCCTCATGCCCCTGTTCGGGGTGTGGGCCATGGCGGAGGAGCGCAGCCCTGTGACCCTCACCCTCACCGACACCGCCCTGGTGGCCCGGCACGGCTGGGAGGACTATGAGATCCCTCTGGAGGACATCGACCAAGTGCAGCTGCTCCAGGAGCCGCCCACGGGGCTGCGGCGGGTGGCTGGTACCGGGATGGACACGGTGCAGAAGGGGCGGTATCAAAGCGACGAATATCCCAAACTGACCCTGTGTATGAACCCCCAAGTGGGGCCATGGCTGCTCATTACCATGGACGACGGCACCGTCTACCTGGTGGGGGATAGCCAGGGGAACGTGGAGAATATTTATCAGCAGATGCACCCGTGACAACCGGCGGCGCAGAAGCCTCCCTTCTGCGCCGCCTTTTGGTTTGGAAAAAATCCCTTGCAATTCCGGGAAAGTGTGTTAGAATGAAGCGGACAACTGAATACAGTTGCGAGAAAAGCAGAAACGAAAGGAAGAAGCAAAATGCCCAAGTTTACTAAACGGGCCCTTTTGCTGCTGCTGGCCGGGGTCATGCTCTCGGCTTCACTGTACGGCTGTACAGGAGGCACGAAGGACGGCACCACCCCCACGGCATCTGCACAAACGGGCGAGTTATCCCATGGAAACTCAGTCACGGTAGGTATCGCACAGGATTTGGACAGTCTGGACCCCCACAAGGCAGTGGCCGCGGGGACCAGTGAAGTGCTGTTCAACATCTTCGAAGGACTGATGAAAGCCAGTCCCGACGGCGGTGTCATCCCCGCCGTTGCCAGTGACTACACGGTTTCCGACGACGGACTTCAGTACACCTTTACCCTGCGGGAGGGTGTGAAGTTCCACAACGGCAGCGCAGTCACCATGGAAGATGTTCTTTACTCCTTGGAACGCTGCGCCGGGTCAGAGAACGATGGAACGCCTCTGATCTCGGCGTTTTCTAATGTCACCAGTATGGAGGCTGCCGACGAGACCCATCTGGTGCTCACCTTGAAAGAGCCCAATCTGGAGTTTATCAACTCCATGACGGCTGCCATCATTCCCGGGGGCTCCGGGGAAACCATTGCCTCCGCCCCCATGGGCACCGGGCCCTTCGCCTTTGTCTCCTACACCCCCCAGCAGAGCCTGGTGATGAAGAAGTTTGACGGGTATTGGGGGGAGGGCGCCCAGCTGGATGAGGTGACCTTCCGCATCATCACCGACACCAACACCGAGGTGATGGGGCTGCAAAGCGGCACCCTGGACATGGTCATCCACCTGCCCAACACCGTCAAGCCCCAGGTGGAGGACCAGTTCACCGTGCTCCAGGACACCATGAAGCTGGTGCAGGCCCTGTATATCAACAACGCCGTCAAGCCCTTTGACGACGTGCGGGTGCGTCAGGCCATGTACTACGCCATCAACGTGCCGGAGATCATTGACTTTGTGTGCGACGGGGATGGCGTGGCCACCGGCACCAGTATGTACCCCGCTTACACCAAGTATTTCATACCCGAGCTGGCGGACAACTATCAGCAGAATGTGGAGAAGGCCAAACAGCTGCTGACGGAGGCCGGCTACCCCAACGGCTTTGATATGACCATCACCGTCCCCTCCAACTACACCCAGCACGTGGAGACCGGCGAGGTCATCATCCAGCAGCTCTCCGCGGTGGGCATCAACGCCAAGCTCAACCCCGTGGAGTGGGAGACCTGGGTCAGCGACGTGTACCGGGGCCGCAATTTTGAGACCACGGTGTGCGGCGTGGCCGCCAGTGACATGACCGGCCGGGAGATGCTGGAGCGGTATGTCAGCGACGGCAGCAAGAACTTCATCAACTTCAACTCCGCCCAGTACGACCAGGTGATGAAGAAGGCGCTGACCACGCTGGACGCCGACGAGCAGACCCAGCTGTACAAGCAGGCCCAGACCATCCTCAATGAGGAGGCTGCCAGCCTGTGGATCCAGGATCTGTGCGACCTGGTGGTGATGAACCCCGCCCTGGACGGCATGACCTTCTATGCCACCTATGTGCTGGACATGAGCACCATCCATTATAAGTAACCAACGCTTTGGGGGCCGCATCTGCGGCCCCCAAATTGCAAGAGGTGAGAGAGATATGACGAAAACGCTGGCCAAGCGAGGGCTGCTGCTGATTGCCACCCTGCTGCTGGTGACCATTCTGGCCTTTGTGGCCTTCTCCATCATTCCCGGCGACCCCACCTCCTCCATTTTGGGGGTGGAGGCCACGGCGGAGCAGATTGCCGCCCTGCGTTCCAAGCTGGGGCTGGACCTGCCCATCTGGCAGCGGTATCTCCAATGGCTGGGCGGGCTGCTCACAGGGGACCTGGGAGAGTCCTACAACTATGCCATGCCGGTGGGAGAGCTGCTGTCCACCTGTGTCACTCACACCCTGACCCTGGCAGGGCTGGCCTTTGTGCTCATTGTGGTCCTTGCCATCCCCCTGGGCATCCTGTCCGCCCGGCATGAGGGGGGGGTCGTGGACCGGGTGCTCACCATCCTCAACCAGATCACCATGTCGGTGCCCAACTTTGTGGCGGGCATTTTGCTGGTGTATGTGTTCGGCCTGGTGCTGCGCCTGTTCCGGCCCGGCGCCATTGTCACTCCCCAGAACGGGTGGGGGCCCTACCTGTGGTATATGCTCTTTCCCGCCCTGGCGGTGGCCCTGCCCCGGGCGGCCATGACGGTGAAGATGCTGCGGGGCTCCATCCTCAGCGAGCTGGGCCAGGACTACATCCGCACCGCGTACAGCAAGGGCAACTCCAAATCCTCCGCTCTGTGGCGGCACGTGCTGCGCAACGCCATGATCCCCGTGGTCACCTTCCTGGCCATGACGGTGGCGGACATTATGGCCGGGTCCATCGTGGTGGAGCAGGTGTTCGGCATTCCCGGGCTGGGAAAGATGCTGGTCACCTCCATTGGCAACCGGGACTATCCGGTGGTGCAGGCCATTGTGGTGCTCATCGCCACGGTGGTGGTGGTGTGCAACTTTGCCGCCGACCTGCTCTACCGGGTGATGGACCCCAGACTGAGAGGACGGTGAGGGCGCATGAGACAACACAACTGGTATGGACGGCTGGGCGTGGCGCTCACCGTGCTCATGGTGGGCTTTGCCGGGGTGGGGATGTTCTGGACCCCCTATGAGCCCACCGCCATGGTGGGGGCGGACAAATATGCCGCCCCATCTCTGGCCCATCCCTTCGGCTGTGACCAGCTGGGCCGGGACATCCTCTCCCGCACCATGGAGGGGGCGGGCAGCACCCTGATGATCGCCCTGGCGGTACTGGCCATCGGCTTTGTGGCGGGGCTGCTCATTGGGGCCCTGTGCGGCTACTACGGCGGGGTGGTGGACGCCCTGGTTATGCGGCTCAGCGACGCCCTGGCCGCCTTTCCCAGCATCCTGCTGGCCCTGGTGGTGCTGGCGGTCATCGGCCCGGGCAAGTACAACGTCATCGGGGCCTTGGGTGTTCTGTTCATTCCCAGCTTCGCCCGCCTGGTGCGGGGGGAGTTTCTCAAGTATCGGGACCGGGACTTTGTGCGCTCGGCCAAGCTGATGGGGGTACCGGACGGGCGCATCCTCTTTGTGCACATCCTGCCCAACACCTGGCCGGTGCTCCTCTCCGGGCTCACCATCGGCTTTAACAACGCGGTGCTGGCAGAGGCGTCCATGAGCTATCTGAGCATTGGCGTCACCGCTCCGGACGTGAGCCTGGGCCGGATGCTCAACGAGGCCCAGGGCGTGTGGTCCACCGCCCCCTGGTGTATGCTCTGCCCCGCCCTGGTGGTGGTGCTCACCATCCTGGGCGTGAGTATGCTGGGCGAGGGCCTGCGGGAAAGGATGGCGGCATAATGTTACAGATCGACCATTTGAACATCACATTTCCCCACCCCAAGGGCCACTTTGAGGCGGTGAAAGACTTCTCCCTCACCGTGGAGGAGGGACAGGTCATCGGCATCGTGGGGGAGTCCGGCTCGGGCAAGTCCATGACCGCCCACGCCATTATGGGGCTGCTGGACCGCAAGAGCGTCCAGGTGTCCGGCTCCATCCGCTTTGATGGGGTGGACCTGTTGGGGCTCACCCGCAGCCAGATGCG
This sequence comes from Candidatus Enterenecus avicola, assembly GCA_018715985.1. Classification (GTDB taxonomy): domain Bacteria; phylum Bacillota; class Clostridia; order Oscillospirales; family Oscillospiraceae; genus Enterenecus; species Enterenecus avicola. The sequence goes on along the minus strand of DVKO01000078.1, from coordinate 1,449 downwards.
AGCCTATCAGGGCAAGGAACTGTCCATCATCTTCCAAGAGCCCATGACCAGCCTGAACCCAACCATGAAGATCGGGCCACAGGTGGAGGAGGCCCTGCGCATCCACACCAAGATGTCCGCCAGGGAGCGGAAGGCCCGGGCGCTGGAGGCCATGGCCCTGGCCGGCCTGCCCGACGGGGAGGGGCTGTACCACCAGTACCCCCACCAGCTCTCCGGGGGAATGCGCCAGCGGGTGATGATCGCCGCCGCCCTGGTGCTGCGGCCCCGGCTGCTCATTGCCGACGAGCCCACCACCGCCCTGGACGTGACCATCCAGGCCCAGATCCTGGACACCTTAAAGGAGATCAACCGAAAAGAGGGCATCGCCATCCTCTTCATCTCCCACGACCTGGGGGTGATCCGGGCCCTGTGCCGCCAGGTGGTGGTGATGCAGCAGGGGGAGATCGTGGAGGCGGGGGATGTGGAGCAGGTGTTCCACCACCCGCAGCAGGAATACACCCGTCGCCTCATCGCCTCCCGCCCCACCCGAACCAAACTGAAAGCAGGTGGCAGTCATGGCTGAGCAACCGTTGGTAAACATCCAGGGACTCAACAGCTTCTACGGCAGGGGGCGGGAGCGCAAGCAGGTGCTGCGCCATGTCTCCCTGACCTTGGCGCCCGGTGAGGTGCTGGGCATTGTGGGGGAGTCCGGCTCCGGGAAATCCACCCTGGCCAAGTGCATTTTAGGTGTGGTCAAGGATGTTGAGGGAACCCTGGAGGTCAACGCCTTCCGGCCCCAGATGGTGTTTCAGGACCCCTACGGCTCGTTGAACCCCGCCAAGTCGGTGGGGTGGTTTTTGGAGGAGCCTCTGCGGGTGCTGGGGGTGAAGGACAAGGGAGAACGCCGCACCCAGGCCATTGATATGCTGCGCCAGGTGGGGCTGGGGGAGGAGCACTATGCCCGCCGTCCCTCCCAGCTCTCCGGGGGACAGCGGCAGCGGGTGGCCATTGCTGCGGCCCTCATCGGGGGCAGCCGCCTCATTGTGCTGGACGAGCCGGTGTCCGCCCTGGACGTGACCATGCAGGCCCAGATCCTCCAGCTTCTGGTGGATTTGAAGGCCAAGTTTCGGCTCTCCTACCTGTTCATCTCCCACGACCTGTCCGTGGTCTATCAGATCTGCGACCGGGTGGCGGTGATGTACCAGGGAGAGATCGTAGAGCAGGGGGACGTGGACGAAATCTACGACAACCCGCAACACGATTACACGAAAAAACTCCTCCAGGCGTCTCTGGCCCTGGAGGAATGAAGAAACCGCTGGCAGAACACAGTCTGCCAGCGGTGAGCGTGTCGAAAAAGTTCGACACGCTTCTCAAAAATGCAAGCATTTTTTCGAGGGGATGCAGCCCGCTGCGCGCATAATCGGGTCAAAGGACGACCCGATTCCACACTGGCGGGCTGAGAAGTGTTTT
>DVKO01000077.1 GCA_018715985.1 Candidatus Enterenecus avicola | reverse complement strand
AGCATCGAAAAAAACACATCTCAGCCCGCCAGTGTGGAATCGGGTCGTCCTTTGACCCGATTATGCGCGCAGCGGGCTGCATCCCCTCGAAAAAATGCTTGCATTTTTGAGAAGCGTGTCGAACTTTTTCGACACGCTCAGCCCTCCTTTGTCAACCAAAGGAGGGCGATTGTGCAGATAAAATGGAACCCGTCTCTGCCAATGCGTCGGTGGTCAGGATTGATTTTCTGGGATAAATGGTGTAGACTAGTTTGTAATGCATTCATATTCCGGGAGATTTTGACAGGAGGGAAGCCTATGTCTCATCCCTTTTCCCATTATCAGGAAAGCGCCGCCTATCTCCGGGCTCAGCTGGGCCCCTTTGTCCCCAGGGCAGCCCTGATCCTGGGCTCCGGGCTGGGGGATCTGGCCCAGGAGGTGGAGCACCCTGTGGCGGTGCCCTACGCCGCCATTCCCCATTTCCCCCGCTCCACCGCCCCCGGCCATGTGGGGCAGCTGGTGTTCGGCACCCTTTCGGGACAGAATGTGGCGGTGATGCAGGGCCGGGTACACCACTACGAGGGGTACTCCTATGAGGACGTGGCCTACGGGGTGCGGGTGCTGCGGCTGTTGGGGTGCGACACCCTGCTGGTAACCAACGCCGCCGGGTGCGTCCACACCCACTGGAGGGCCGGAGACATTATGCTCATCACCGATCAGATCAAGCTGGCCGGAGATTCCCCGCTGCGGGGGGAGAACCTCCCCCAGTTCGGGGTACGGTTCCCCGACGCGTCCCACCTGTACACCCCCCGGCTGCAGCAGGTGGCCCGGGAGGTGGCCCAGGGGTTGGGTACTCCTCTGCGGGAAGGGGTATACTATTACAGCTTCGGGCCCCAGTATGAGACCCCCGCCGAGATCCGGGCCATTCGGCTGCTGGGCGGGGATGCGGTGGGGATGTCCACCGCTCCAGAGGTGATCGTGGCAGCCCACTGTGGCATGGAGGTGCTGGGCTTCTCCCTGCTGTCCAACATGGCCGCCGGGATGCTGCCCCAGCCCTTGAGCGAGGAGGAGGTACTGGAGGCGGGAAAAGCCGCCCGCCACCGCTTCGCCCCGCTGGTGCTGGGCTGTCTGGCTGCGCTGTAAGGAGGAAGGCTATGTCCGTATTGTTTACCAACGTCACCGCTGTGGTCATGGACCAGGCGGGAACCGTGTTGAAACATGGCTATGTCCAGGTGGAGGGTACCTCCATCACCTATGTGGGGACCCAGCGGCCCCAGGGCGCCTTTGACCGGGAGGTGGACTGCACCGGGAAGGTGATGATGCCCGGGCTGGTGAACGCCCACACCCACCTGCCCATGACCCTCATGCGGGGGTATGGCGGCGGGTGTGATTTGCACACCTGGCTGAACGACTACATCTTCCCCGCCGAGGGCAAGCTGGACGCCCGGGCGGTGGCGGCGGGCACCGGGCTGGGCCTGGCGGAGATGATTGCCTCGGGGGTCACCTGTGTGGCGGATATGTATATGTTCACCTCCACCATCGCCCAGGAGATTTTGAAGGCGGGCATCAGCGCCAACCTGTCCTGCGGCGGGGTGTACTTCGGCGACCCCGACGCCTTTGACTCCAATACCTGCGGGGACTGCGTGGCCCAGCGGGCGCTCACAGACCAGTGGCACGGGGCGGGAGACGGCCAGATCCTCATTGACGCCTCCATCCACGGCGAGTACACCTCCTCTGCCCCTCTGTGGGCGTGGATGGCACAGTTTGCCCACGACCACCACCAGCGGATGCACGTGCACGTGTCCGAGACCAGGAGCGAGCACCAGGCCTGTCTCACCCGCCACGGCCTCACCCCCATCCAGACTCTGGACCAGTACGGGGTGTGGGACAACGGCGGCATCGCCGCCCACTGCGTCTACACCACCCCCCAGGACTGGGCCATCATGGCGGAAAAGGATGTCACCTGCGTCCACAACCCCTACTCCAACCTGAAGCTGGGCTCCGGGGTGGCCCCCATCCCCGATCTGCTCTCCGCCGGGGTCAATGTGGCCCTGGGCACCGACGGGATGTCCTCCCACAACAGCGCAGACCTCTTTGCCGACATAAAACTGGCCGCCCTGCTCCACAGCGGGGTGCGGTGCGTCCCCGGGGTGGTGTCCCCCCGGCAGGCCCTGGAGATGGCCACGGCGGCCGGGGCTCGGGCCCTGGGCCGTCCCACCGGACAGATCGCCCCGGGCAAGGTGGCAGACCTCATTTTGCTGGACTTCACCGCCCCCAACCTCACCCCCTGCCACGATGTGGTGGAAAACCTGGTCTTTGCTGCCCACGGCTCCAATGTGGTGATGAATATGGCCAGGGGCAAAATCATATATGAAAGCGGTACCTTCTACACCCTGGATGTGGAGCGGATTCAGGCAGAAGTCCGCCAGTACGCGCTCCCCCTCCTCTTCCATTGATCCCGGACTTCTTGGTGAAAGGTTGAGATTATGTCAAATCCCAGTTCCAACAACAGAAATAACACCTTTTTCGGCGGCGCCGCCATTCTGGCCGCCGGTCTCATCATTGTCAAGCTCATCGGGGCCTTCTACAAAATTCCCCTGGGCAACATTCTGGGGGAGGCGGGGTTCTCCGACTTCAACGCCTCCTACTACATCTACTCCCTGCTCATCACCGTCTCCACCGGAGGCCTGCCGGTGGCCCTGTCCAAGATGATCTCCGAGGCCAACGCCCAGGGCCGGTACAACCAGGTGAGCAAGACCTTCCGGGTGGCCTTCACCACCTTCTTTGTGCTGGGCACCGTCAGCTTCTGTCTCATGTTCTTCTTCCCCAAGCAGCTGGCCGGGCTCATCAACAACGATCAGAGCTGGTACTCCATCCGGGCCCTGGCCCCCGCCATTTTCTTTCTCTGTCCCCTCTCCGCCCTGCGGGGCTACTTCCAGGGCCACTCCATCATGACCCCCACCGCCGTGTCCCAGATCATTGAGGCCTTGAGCAAACTGGTCATCGGCCTGTCCCTGGCCATGGCTCTGCTCTCCGCCTCCAGCAATGAGTCTCTGGCCGCTGCCGGTGCCATCTGCGGGGTGTCGGTGGGCTGTGGTCTGGGCATGGCGTACACCGCCATCTGCTTCCGGGCCCACCGCCGCGAGGCGCCTGTGGGCAGCGACCGCCCCGAGCCCTCCCGGAAAATCTTCCGCACCCTGCTCCAGCTGGCCATCCCCATCACTCTGGGCTCGTCGGTGATCGGCCTGGTCAACCTCATTGACACCGGTATGATCTATGGCCGTCTGCAAGACGCCGCGGGCTTCACCGAGCTGCAGGCCCGCTCCCTCAAGGGGGTCTTTGACCAGGCCGCCACCCTGTACAACCTGCCCTCCTCCTTCATGGTGCCCATCACCGCCTCCATCATCCCCGCCGTCTCCGCGGCCCGGGCGGTGAAGAACCGGAAGCTGGGGGCTCAGATCAGTGAGACCGCCCTGCGCACCACTGCCCTGCTGGCCATTCCCGCCGGGGTGGGTCTGTTTGTGCTCAGCGAGCCCATCATGCGGCTGCTCTACCCCTCCACCGACGTGGAGCTGGGGGGCTGGATGCTGTCCATCCTGGCCATTGCCGTCATCTTCGTGTGCTTTATGCTGGGGTGCAACGCCATCCTGCAGGCCCATCGGCTGGTGACCATCCCCATGGTCACCACCATCATCGGCTGCGTCATCAAGCTTATCATCAACTACGTTCTGGTGGGCAACCGTCAGATCAACATTCACGGTGCCCCCGTGAGCACCCTGGTGTGCTTTGCCATCATCGCCATTCTGGACCTCATTATCATCAAGCGGACCCTGCCCCGCTCCCTGAGCCTGACCCGGGCCTTTGGCAAGCCTCTCATCTCCGCCCTGGTGATGGGCCTGGCGGTGTGGGCCGTGTACGGCCTGGCCTCCTCCTTCCTGGCCGGGCCTGAGGGGCTGAGCAACTCCGCCAACGCCATCGCCACCCTTCTCTCTGTGGGCGTGGGCGGCGTGATCTACCTGGTGCTGGTGGTTGCACTGCGGGCCATCTCCCCCCAGGATCTGAAATTCATGCCCAAGGGGGATAAGATCGGTCGGCTGCTGCGCATCACCCCCGCCAAGTGAGGCGGCACGCCTTGCGTGAAAAAGTTCCCAATTTCAAAAAACCCTTGTAATGTAGGTGATACTATGGTAGATTTTTCTTTCAAGGACAGTTACACTGTCCAGGATCTGGTGGACATCGTCAAGGTCCTGCGCGCCCCCGGCGGCTGCCAGTGGGACGCCCAGCAGACCCACCAGTCCATCCGCCGCAACTTCCTGGAGGAGGCCTATGAGGTGGCCGAGGCCATCGACCAGAACTCCACCGAGCACCTCCAGGAGGAGCTGGGAGACGTGCTGCTCCAGGTGGTGTTCCACACCGCCATTGAGGAGGAGGAGGGCCGCTTCAACCTGGACGACGTGGCGGACGGGGTGTGCAAGAAGCTCATTTACCGCCACCCCCACGTGTTTGGGGCCGTGTCCGTCTCCTCCACCGGCGAGATTTTGGCCAACTGGGAGGAGCTGAAGAAGAAGGAAAAGGGCCAGGCCACCCAGGCCGACGCCGTGGACGCCGTGGCCCGCTCTCTGCCCGCCCTGTGGCGGGCGGAGAAGGTGCAAAAAAAGGCCGCCAAGGTGGGCTTTGACTGGGACAGCGTGGACGGGGCTGTGGACAAGCTCTCCGAGGAGCTGGGTGAGGTCCAAGAGGCCATGGCCGGCCACGGGGACCCCGCCGAGGAGCTGGGCGACCTGCTCTTTGCCGCCGTCAACGTCTCCCGTTTTCTGAAAGTGGACCCGGAGGACGCCCTTCAGGCCGCCTGCGACAAGTTCGCCGCCCGCTTCCGCCGGGTGGAAGAGGCAGTGACCGGACAGGGCAAACGGATGGAGGATCTGAGCCTGGAAGAGCTGGACGCCATCTGGAATTCCATCAAGCACACCCCCGCCCCTTGAATATTATACCGTTAGGAGGATCAACATTATGAACAAAGCCGATCTCGTCAACGCCGCCGCTGAAAAAACCGGCCTGTCCAAGAAGGACACCGAGTCCGTCCTCAACGCCGCCCTGGAGGCCATTACCCAGGCCCTGGCCCAGGAGGAGAAGGTGCAGCTGGTGGGCTTCGGCTCCTTTGAGGTGAAGAGCCGCGCCGCCCGCATCGGCCGCAACCCCCACACCAAGGAGCAGATCCAAATTCCCGCATCCAAGACCCCTGTGTTCAAGCCCGGCAAGGCGCTGAAGGACACCGTGGCAAACTAACACATGGGGGTCAGGCCGCCAGCGGCCTGACCCCTGAGCGTGTCGAAAAAGTTCGACACGCTTCTCAAAAATGCAAGCATTTTTTCGAGGGGATGCAGCCCGCTGCGCGCAGAATCGGGTCAAAGGACGACCCGATTCCACACTGGCGGGCTGAGATGTGTTTTT
>DVKO01000076.1 GCA_018715985.1 Candidatus Enterenecus avicola | reverse complement strand
AGCATCGAAAAAAACACATCTCAGCCCGCCAGTGTGGAATCGGGTCGTCCTTTGACCCGATTATGCGCGCAGCGGGCTGCATCCCCTCGAAAAAATGCTTGCATTTTTGAGAAGCGTGTCGAACTTTTTCGGCACGCTCGATCTCTCCACCAAAACCAGACGGTTTTGGTGGAGAGATTGTCATGGAAGATAGGCCCAATCCTCCAAGGGAAGATGGTGGGTAGAGGCGTCTGGGGCATAGACCAGGGTGTCCCCCTCTTTCCGGAAGACATAGGCATAGCGACCTTGATTGGTATATAGGGTCAGGGTGTCCTCTGTTTCCTCATAGAGACCGGTGGTAGCAAAACTGGAGGCCATGGAGTAGGACCACCAGAAGGTGCCGTCGCTGCCCAGGTGCAGATAGGGAGAATCCAGGCCGGAGGGGGAGGCATTGGCAGCCAGAGTTCCGGGGGTGTCCGTCCCCACATAGCTGCCCTGGGTGGTGCGGCTCTCATCGCCGTAGAACAGGTCAATGACGTCCTCCCCGGTTCCATGGTACCCGCTGTCCTCTTTTTCGTAGAAAGGCTGGACTTGCAGGTGGATGTACCAGCCGTCCAGGGTCTGCACACCATGGTCGGTGTAGGAGACAGAGCGCTCATCACTGTTTGCGGCTGCGCTGTCCACCAGGGTCACGCAATACAAATCCGCATCCGGGGAGAGGTGGCGGATCTCCTCCTGGGGTAGGTGCTTCAGCGCCTGCAAATAGATGTAAAGGTTGTAGAAACGATCCTTCCAGGGGCCGGGGCTGGGAGTGGTGACGGAGTATGTGCCCTCATCGGCGGACAGCTTCAACTGGGCATCGTAGATCTCCTGGTCCTGAACATAGAAGAAGGGGATCACTGCGGATTTTCGGATTTCAAACTCGGGGGTGAGGAAAAACTCGAAAGAAGTGGCAGATACCTGCAAAACCGAGCCATCGGACAGCCCCTCCATGGCTGCGATTTCATCCACCATCCATTGGGGGTCCAGGTCAGCGATCCTGTCTCCGGACATGGGGAGACTTCGGCTGGCCAGAGGATTGGTGAGAAAAGCCACTCCCACCAGGACACACACCAGTACGGAGGCGGACACCGCCACAAGGGTGGGCCGCCGATAGCGCAGGACCGCTTTCACCCGCTGTTTCACGCTCACCTCCCCAAAGCACAGCGGGCTGGCCGTCCAGGCGGGGTGCCCCACGCTGCACAGCAGCAGAGCCTGGGAGTAGTCCGCCCGCTGCTTTGGCTCCAGGTTCTTCACCACGGCCTCATCACAGGCCAGCTCCACGTCCCGGCAGAACATTCCGTAGGCAACCCACATCAGGGGATTGAACCAGTGGACACACAGCAGCACAAAGCCCAGTGCTTTCCACCAGTGATCCCGCCGTGCCAGGTGTGTCCGCTCGTGGGCTACCACATGGGCCAGGGTGTCCCCATCCAGGGAGAAGGGAAGGTAGATGCGGGGATGACTCAGACCCAGCACAAAGGGGGAGCGGACCGCCCCGCTCTGATAGAGATTGTCCTCCAGCCATACGGCGGTTTCCAGGTCACGGCGCAGACGCACATAGCCCAGGACTGCATATCCCAGCCCAACGGCCACCCCCATTACCCAGAGTACCGCCAGCACTGGCAGCCAGATCTCCAGCAGGTTTGGGGCGGCATCCGGGGCGGACGAGACCGCCTGGGAGAGAACCGGGTTGATGCTCTGGTTGAGGGTGGGAAAGCCGGTATGCACCGTGGGGGTGGAGTCGGTCAAAATGGTGGGGGAGATGGTCTGAGCGCTTGGGATGAGGCTCCAGACGCTCTCCAGGGAGAAGGGGCATACCAGGCGCACCCCAACCAGCCCCCACAGCAGCATGGAAATCCATTTGGGGCTGCGTCGGAGTATCAGGCGGAGCAGAAGTACCGCCAACACCAGCCAACTGGCGGCAATGCTCAGATTCACCACACGCAAAAATAGCTCGGTCATGGTCACCCCTCCCTTCGGAACCGGTCGATCATCTCCTGCACCTGGTCAATCTCCCTCTGGGTCATCTTTTTGTGGCGGGTGAAGGCCGCCACAAAGGCGGGCAGAGAGCCGTCAAACTTTTTCTCCACCAGCTCGTCGATCTCAGCGTCCTGCACCTGGTCTTTGGACACCAGGGAGGTGACGACGGTGTTTTCGTTTTTCAGCACGCCACGTTGGGCCAGACGCTTGATGACGGTGTAGGTAGTGGAGTTTTTCCACCCCAGCTGTTCCCGGCACAGCTCCACCAGCTCCCTGCTCTTGATGGGCTCATGCTCCCACAAGATGAGACAGAACCGGTACTCGCTCTCAAAAATTTTCGGCGTTTCCATCCAATCACCCCTTTGATCGAATGTATTAGACTACACAGGAACTCTAACACATTCGACTGACCTATGTCAAGGGGGCGTTGCTGGTTTTTTGTGTCAATGTGTAAGAAAGAATTGATTCTTAGGAGAGATTGTGGGAGAATAGCAGTACCAACCGGGCGAGGACCCGGGAGAGAGGAGTCATGACAAGATGGAAGAAGGCGTACAGACGAGGATGGCTCAGGCCCGGGCGTGTTTCAGCCGTTTGGGCGGGGGTCTGGTGCTGATTGCTGTGATTGCATCCATGGTGCAGGTGCTGCTGGCTGTGGCGGTGAGGGTATATTCGACCCTCAGCGGCGTGAATCTGGCCGAGAATGTCTGGGTGATGTGGGGGATGACGGCCATACCCATGTATGTTATCGCTGTGCCGGTGGGATTACAGGTCTTAAAATCCATGCCCACCGACCCCTGTGAGCCCAAAGCGCTGGGGGCGGGACGGTTTTGGTCCATCCTGCTCATGTGTTTCCCGATCATGTATGTGGGTAATGTGGTGGGCAACGTGCTCTCCATGCTCCTATCCGCAGGGACAGCGGAAAACAGTGTGGTGACCATGGCCTCGGATGACAGCTTTTTGAAGGTCCTGGTGATGGTGGTGCTGGCGCCGCTGGTAGAGGAGTACGTATTCCGCAAGCAGCTGTTGGACCGCTGTGTGCGTTATGGGGAAAAGACGGCAGTGTTGTTTTCCGGCCTCACCTTCGGACTGTTCCACATGAACCTGTTCCAATTTTTCTACGCCTTTGGCCTGGGGCTGATCTTTGGCTATGTATACCTGAGAACGCGACGGCTTCGGTACAGTGTGATCCTGCACATGGTGGTCAACTTTATGGGCTCTGTGGTGGGACCCTGGGTGGTGTCGCAGCTGAATGTGGACGCGCTGTCCAACCTTCAGACGATGGATGAGGCCACTCTGGCCGCTGTGGCGCCGGGCTTGCTCCTGTTTTTGGGGTATATGCTCCTCTACCTGGTGCTGGTGGTTGTGGGGCTGGTGCTGCTGGTGGTGAAGAGAAAGCAGGTGGAGTTTCATCCCACAGCGGAGGAGCTGCCCCGAGAGGGCCGCTTTGGGGTGGTCTATGGAAACGTGGGGATGATCGTGTTCCTCGTCCTGTGCGCCATTTCGGTGGTGCTGAATCTGATACCCGCTTAACCGATTGAGAACAGCATACCGCCCGGCACACAGGTTGTGCCGGGCGGTATACGTTTCATGGCATGAAAGATGATAGGGTTTCTCGACTCGGGGAGAAGCCCCGTGTGACCGTGGAGGTCAGTTGCCTGGATGGGGGGCCTGTCCAGACTTGGCGCCTGCGCACCAAAGACGGAACACCTGCTGGGCCGTGCGGGACAGGTTTGCCTCGGCAGCGCTGGGTTCCATGGCCTGTTCCAGGGTGCACGGGCCCTTGACAATGGGGAAAAAGGCGTCGATGCCCATGTGGTTGCAGGCTTCGGCCTCTGGGGTCACGCTGCCCGCCAGGGCCACCACCGGCTTGTGGAACTGTTTGGCCAGACGGGCCACCCCCACCGGGGCTTTGCCCATGGAGGTCTGCCCGTCCAGCAGCCCTTCACCGGTCACCACCAGATCGGCACTGCGGATATATTGCTCCAGGCCGGTCTCCTCCAGTATGATCTGAACTCCTGGCTCCAGCACCCCACGGGTGAAGGCGAGAAAGGCGAAGCCCATCCCTCCGGCGGCCCCGGAGCCCGGGTAGGTGGGGTCGGCAGAGTCGGGGAACAGTTGTTGGGCCAGGTGGGCATAGTGGGCCAGCCACGGGTCCATCTCCCGGATCATCTCCGGGGAGGCCCCCTTCTGGGGGCCGTAGACGGCGCTGCACCCCTGTGGGCCGCACAGGGGATTGGTCACGTCACAGGCCACCCGAAACTCACACGAGGACAACGCAGGGAGCACCTGGTCACAGGTGATGCGAGCCAGACGGGAGAGCCCCTGGGCCCCCGGCCCGATGGGATGGCCCAGGTCATCCCAAAATCCAAAACCCAGGGCCTGGAGCATCCCAACCCCTCCGTCGTTGGTGGCACTGCCCCCAATGCCCACCAGAAAGCGGCGACAGCCCTTTTCAATGGCGTGCCGAATCACCTCGCCTACGCCATAGGTGGTGGTAAGCAGAGGATTGCGCCGGTCCTCCGGCACCAGGGGCAGGCCAGCCGCCCCGGACATCTCCAACACTGCTGTGTCGGAGTGGGGGAGAATGCCATAGGTGCACACCACCGGATCCCCCAGAGGACCCGTTACCGTCACCGACTCCAGCGTGCCGCCCATGCCGGAAATCAGCGCCTCCACGGTGCCCTCGCCGCCATCGGCCAGGGGACGGACCGTCACCTGTGCGGCTGGGTTGGCCTGCAAGATGCCGGCCCGGACGGCGTGCCCCGCCTCCATGGAGGAGAGACTGCCCTTGAAAGAGTCCATGGCCACCAAAATATTCATAACGTCACCGTCCCACACACAGGATTTGTCTGCTCCATGATACCACAGGTTGGAATCCCTTACAAGGCAAACACCCTCGGAGCATCTTGCTCCGAGGGTGTAAGAGTGATAGGTGGTAGGAGTTACCCTTCCTTCCACAGATGGGAGAGAATGTGGAAGCCATCTCCGATTTCCTCCAGCTCCAGTACGTTCTGGGAGCTGTTTTCGAAGGGGGTGGAGTACAGGGTGACCTGGTTTCCCGTTCGGGTTCCGTAGTCACAGAAGAAAGTACCGGCGGCAAAGTCGCTGGTGAAGTTGTACCAGGCGTCGTATTCCTCCAGATAGATGAGGTCATCGTACTCCACGTGGGCCAGATCCCGGGTGGTGATGCCCGCGTATTGCTCCAGAACCTGGTCTACGGTCTCCCGGGTGTAGCGGTGGATGGGCTGGGGAATGAAGGTTGCCGAGCCAAAGGGCCACAGGGGGTGTGCTTGCAAGGACTGGAGTTCCGCGTTGTTTTCTTGCTGGGTGATGTCGCCCTCAGCTACAACACCATCATCAGGGAAATACGAAAAAAGAGGGCGCAAGTGGTGGTGGGGTCACTTGCGCCCTGGTGTTGCGTCAGGGGATCGGCTCAATCATGTGGATTGTGAGACGTAGGCTGCATGGCCGTTTATGCGTCCTCCCGCTCCCGTCTCCTGACTGCCGTGAGAAGGACAAAGGAGGCGGCAGCCACCAGCAGCAGAGAGGACCAAAGCTCTACATTGTGGCGATCTCCGGTCTGAGGAGACTGGGGATTGGGGTTATAGTTGGGGTCAGCGGAACCGCATACGGTACATTTGCCGTCTTTGTAGTTGTGGGCAATCTTTGCGGTGACGTGGCCCTGCTCAAGCACGTCTCCACAGTCCTTGCATACCTGATCGCCGGTATAGCCTTCTTGGGTGCAGGTGGCATCCTTGGCGTTGATCCGTTCCGTCTCACCGTGACCGGTGGCAGAAATATCAGCAAGCACTTTTGTCTGTGTCATTGCCCAATCAGCCTCAAAGGTAGCCGTATAGGTGGTTTCGCCTTTCTCCGTGCAGGTCGGCGCTTTGGTCTGTGCGCCTGTTACCGTTGCCTTGGATGTTTCCGTATGAGCGCTGTCGTTTTTGCAGGTACGGGTAGCAGTACAGGTGCTTCCGTCGTCGCTCCATGTGTAAACCGCATCGTTCCAATCATGATTGATTGCGCTGATAATCCAGGAATCCTCTTCGATTTCGGTATCACCGTTGGCGTCGCCGAAATATTTACCGCAATTTTCGCAAATCCAGTATTCTTCATTTCCATACTCGGTGCAGGTGGCATCTTTCTTTGGAGTATGTACCATATTGCCATGCGTTACTGTCAACTCGCAAGAGGCGCTGACTCCACTTCCGTCCGCAGCGGTGGCGGTAATCGTGGCGTTGCCTGCGCTTATGGCAGTCACCGTTCCATCTGCGCTTACCGTGGCAATGCTGGTGTCACTGCTTTCCCAAGTTACATCTTGATTGGTGGCATCCGCAGGCTTTACTGTGGCAATCAGAGTATCGCTGCCTTTTTCCTGTAAGGTCAGGCTGTCCTTGTTCAGCTCCAAGTCGGTGACAGGAATGAATGCCGGTTTCTCAATTTTCAAAGTAAATTCTCTGCTGTCTGAACCGATGTTGTTGGTCGCGGTCACGGTAAAGGTCGAAGTGCCCTCCGTAGTCGGGGTGCCGGTGATTTTACCATCTTTGCTCAGGCTCAACCCTGCGGGCAGAGAGCCATTGCTGACGCTCCATGTAATCGAGGCATCTCCAGTGGCTGCAAGGATTGTTTCGGTGTACGGTTCGCCCACCGTGCCACCGGGCAGGCTTTCGGTGGTAATTGCAGGGGCATATTTCACCGTACCCTCTATTTTATCCCCGCCGGTGAGGGTGCCGCCATTTACAATTACCTCATGGCTGCCTGTATTCAGGCTTGCCCCATCCCCGATGGTCAGGGTCTCGCCTGCGCCGATGGTGAGGTCGTCCTGTAAGGTGACGGAACCGTACACGGTGCCGATACTGCCGTCAAAGACGATGCCGCCGTTTTCTTCGTTGCCTGTTCCGTACTGAATCGAAGTAGAAGAATTGTTCGCAATCCCGCCGTTGGCCCGCACAATGGCATTGTTGCTGACGGTCACTGTGGGTGTGCCGGAGCCGGAAATACCGGAGCCAAACTGAAACCAGATATTAGCATTAACACTGGCGGTCAGACTGCCGCCGTTCACAGTCAGCGATACATCCGAGCCATCTTTGGCCTGCACTAAAACACCATTTTTGACAGCGCCATCAGCTGATGCAGTGACCTCGGCATTCTCGACACACAGGGCAGCATTGTTGCTGTTGCTCTGAACACAGATGCCGGTCTGACTGGCGCTGGCATTCAGACTGCCGTCGCCCGTGATGGTCAGGCTGGAGCTTCCGGTATTTTGGGAGGGCGCCAACACATAAATCCCCGTGCTGACTTCGTCTATCGTATTACTGCCCTCCAACTGGATGGTCAGCTCTGCATTGCCGTGCTGATTGAACACGCCAATGGCCGAACCAATGATGTATGTGCCACCTTCAATATCCTCATCATAATCCAATCCTTTTTTAATGGTGGCGTTGTACAGGGTTAAAGTATTGGCCTCTTTGTCATAATGGATATAGTTATCAGACGGTGTTGTGCCGTCGTCTGTGTATGCGGTGACATTTCCATTGCTGTCGGTCGTCCAGTAGCCGGTGGAAGATATTTGCACACCACCTACATAAAGCACCTGTCCGATCGGCGCAGCCGCCAGTGCCGTGACGGGCAGCAGGCCCAGGCAGAGGGCCAGTGTAACAAACACACTCAATATCCGTTTTTTCATCATAGTTCCTCCTCTCCACCCCGTTCCCATGCACTGCCTGGCTGGAATCGGGGACTACGACCGTCCCGCACGGGACCTGCAAGTGACATCTCTATTATCCTACATGGCGAGGAAAATTTCTATCACCCATTTCAGGGGGGAAAATGGGTCATGCCTGGGGAGAGAGCCCCAGGCAGTTCCGCTATTGCAGCATATATTGCTTCAGGTCTTTCCGGTTCTCCACCTTCAATTTTTTCATGGCCTGGGAGATGTGCCGCTTCACCGTATTGGGTGAGATGTTCAGGTGTTCCGCAATTTCCGGATTGGTCCAGTTCCGGGCAGCCAGCATGGCCGCAGCAAATTCCGTGGTGGTCAGGTCATCGGCCACATCATGGCCGGTGATGGGGTTGTGAACTCTACGCCAGCCGGAAGAGAACCGGTAGGTGATGTCGATGATCCGCTTAAAATCCTCTGGCCAGTTGGGCTTGATGACGGCCTCCAGCATGGCGCCCAACAGTCCGTGGTGCTCCCCAAAGGCTTCGATCAGATCGTCCGGACGGGCAAGCTCCCAGGCGGTGAGGAGGTGGGCCCGGGCCCGGTCCGTCTGCTTCATACCCATGTAGTCCATCACCGCCACCATGTGCAGATAGATGGCGGAGATGGGGTAGGCGGATGCGCCCATGGCCAGGGCGGCCTCCACGATCCCCGAGCTGTGGGCGTACTCCTCTTTCAGATACAGATAGTGGGCCTGCACATACAGCGCAAAGGCCCGCAGGCCCGGAGGGAGCAGCGGCAAAAATTCCTCCGTTGGCGGCACGTCCTCCGGCAAAGGCAAGTGCAGCAGCACAGCGGCGGCAAAGGCCACGAACGCCTCCGCGGCACGAACCGATGGAACGGTTTTCCCGCTGGCATTCAACGTGTTTTGAATTTTCTGCAACGCACGGCGGGCGTGGTCGATCCGCCCCATGGTCAGACAGGAATAGGCAAAGAGCCAGCAGGCCGAAAGGCGGATGGCCCCATCCTCTGCGGTGAGATACCGTTCGGTTTCCTGCATGGCCTTTTCCGCTTGACCGCTGAAATAGTGGTACTCTGCCAGAGCAATGTCCCTTTGAGGCCCGGCTTCCATTTCCTGAATGGTTTCTGCGCAGTGCCCCGGCTCAAAGGGGGTGTTCATCAGCGGCATGAGGCCGGGAAACAGCTCCGGCGCTTTGGGGGCGGTAGAGGATGCGGCCTGATGGTCCTGTTTGCGGGGATCGCCGGGTTTCTCCGCATCTTCCGGGATGGCCCAGGAACCGCCGAACTGCTCTGCGCCGGGAATACGCCCCTGAGAACAGTATTGGTTGATCCGGCGCTGGGACACGCCCCATTTTTCCGCCGCCTCCCGAATGGATAAATACCCTTCCATTTCGCGCCTCCCAATCTGTGAACCGTTGGTGTTTTGTGTGTGTAATATTGCTTTCATTATATACGGATTTTCGTAGAGTTGCAAGGCGGACGGGACAGCGTAAAAAGAACCAAACAGAAGCCAGGGAGTGCTCGGCTCTCATGCTTTCTGTTTACCGGCTGTTCCATGGGGAACTGCACAAAGGCGAGGAACGGTGGATTTTGTCATGTAAAATTGGGGCAAAAGAAAAACCCTGGAAATCCTCGGATTTCCAGGGTTTTTGAAGGGTCTTGATCGCAATCAGCGCTTGGAGAACTGGGGAGCGCGACGGGCAGCCTTGAGGCCGTATTTCAATCGTCTGAGCGATGATTTTCCTTGATATTCCGGGCTTTTTTGAGCCTCGGCCCCTCGGTTGTCCTATTCCTTAACCAAAAAACAGGCCACTTTTACGAGGGGACAGCTTGATGA
>DVKO01000075.1 GCA_018715985.1 Candidatus Enterenecus avicola | reverse complement strand
AATGTTCTTCCCATGTTTGGACGGGAGTGATATAATGAGGCGTCATGAAAATGGACACAATCACAGGAAGAAGGAGGCAGTGTGGATGGACTATACCATGCTTATTGACCGAATTCTGGAAGCAGAACAATCTGCCCGGGATGTTGCGGAAGAGGTAAAGACCCAGAAAGCCAATTTCGAAGCAGAGTTGGAGCAGGAAAAAGCTGCGATTCGCCAGAAGTATCTGGACCGCGCCCAATCCTGGCTGGAAGAGCTGAAGGGCCAGGAGGAGGAGAAGAAGGAACAGCTGATCGCAGCACAGAAGGTGCGCTTGGCAGACGCCAACGCCAGGATGGAGCGAGCATACACCCGGTATGGGGACAACTGGGTGGACACCTTGTTCCACCAGACGGTTGACATTCGGTGAGCGCAGGATACGAAGCTCTGGCCACCAAGGCCAAGGCAATGTACGGAAAGCGCATCGGCAGGCAGGACCTGGAGCGGCTGGCTGCCATGCGTTCGGTGGATGAGGTACTGGCTGAGCTGCGCCAGCTGCCTGGCTGGAGCCAGGCGGCGGAGCATCTGCCCCAAGATGCCCTGCTCACCCGTGCCACTCTGGAGTCCGCCCTGCGGGAACAGATCCGACAGGAGTATCTGAGCCTGTTGTCCTTTGTCCCCCAAAAAGACCGCAAGATCATGGAGTTCCCCATTCTGCGGGCGTCCATGGACGAGATCCTGGCCGCCCTGCGCCACCTCCACGCCAGTATATATAAGGAGGTGGAGCCCCTGCCCCCGGTGTTTATGAGCCATTCCAAGGTGAATGTGGAGGCGCTGCGCCGGTGCACCACCTTTGACGGCCTGGTGGAGGCCACCCGGGGGAGCGTCTATCACGACGCCCTGGAGCGGCTGCGGTCGGCGGACGGAAGTCTGCCCGACTACGGCGTCACCGAGGCGCTGCTGGGTGGGGTATACTACCGACAGCTGCAAACCATCATCCGCCGGAAATACGACGGAGATGTGCGCCGGATTTTGGAGAAGTCCGTGGGTTCCCAGGTGGATATGCTCAACCTCATGCACATTCTGCGCATGAAGCGGTATTTCCCCCAGGAGGACAACTATCTGCCGGTGCTGCTGCCCTACCACTACAAGATCAAGCCCCAGATGATCCACGCCATGTGCGCCGCGCCCAGTGCGGAGACGGTGCTGGAGCTGGCCCAGCAGACCCCCTACGGCCGTGTGTTCAGCCTCAACAGCGGGGAGGATCTCAACCACCTCTACATCGCCACCCTCTACCGCACCAGCCGCCGCCAGCTGATGATGGGGAAGCCCTCCATTTACAGCGCCGTGGCCCTGATGAACCTGCGGGAGATCGAGCTCAAAGCGGTGGTGTCTGCGGTGGAGGCAGCAAAATACCAGATGGCCCTGAATCCGTCCATATTGGACATGATGGACCGCTGAGGAGGGAGTATATGTCTGTACAAGCAATGAAGTTTGTCACGGTCACAGGGCCGCTGCCGGAGTTTGAAGCGGTGGTGCGCCAATGTGTCGTGAACCAGCCGTTCCACCCGGAGAGCGTGTTGCAGGTGATGCACCGCAACAACCATCTGCGCTCTCTGAACCTGCCCAACCAGGTCCAGCCTGTGCTGCGTCAGGCGGAGGAAGTGCTGGGCCGGCTGGGACTGGAGCCGGAATACCGCCCCTTTGCCGAGGGCGCTGACCTGGAAGAGGGTCAGAAATATCTGGACGACCTGGCCCAGCAGCTGGACCAGATGGACCAGTGGGAAGAGGCCCTGAAGCAGGAGACCGCCGACGACCGCTCGTCGGTGAGCCAGCTGGAGAAGCTGGCCGGCCTGTCCGTACAGCTGGACACCCTGCGCAGCATGGATCACCTGAGCTTCCGGTTCGGGCACCTGCCCGAGGACAGCTACCGCACCTTCTCCGAGGTGCTGGACAAGCGGGAGGACTGCTTCTTCTTCCCCACCCACACGGAGAACAACCAGGTGTACGGCTGCTACTTTGCCCTGAAGGCCCGGGAGGAAAAGGTGGACGCCCTGTTTGACTCCATGCACTTTGTCCCCGTCCCCCTGGACGACCGTCTGGGCGGCACCGCCCAGGAGGCCATTGCCGCCCTGCGCCATGAGATGGAGGACGACGAGCAGGCCCTGGCCCAGCTGAAGGCCCAGCGCCAGGAGCTGGCCCAGCAGCAGCAGGACCACCTGCTCAGCCTGCGGTCCTGGCTGTGCCGGGAAAATCAGGTCATGGAGATGCGCCGCTTCGGCGCCCGCTCCAAAGAGACCTTCTACCTCATGGGCTGGGTGCCGGAGGACGACCTGGGTGAGTTCATGGCCCACCTGGACGCCTACGGAAAGCTGGACTGCGTGGTGGACCGGGCGGAGGAGACCGAGCTGGTCCCGCCCACCAAGCTGAAAAATTCCCTGTTGGGCCGGATTTTCGAGCCCTTCCTGCGGATGTACGGCCTGCCCAACTACCACGAGTTTGACCCGTCCTCCTTTATGGCCATCACCTACTGCATCTTCTTCGGCATCATGTTCGGGGATGTGGGGCAGGGCATTGGCCTGGCTCTCATCGGTCTGTTCCTGGCCACCAAGAAAAAGATGTGGCTGGGCAAGATCATCGTCTGCTGCGGCATCTCCTCCACCATTTTCGGGTTTGTCTACGGCTCCGTGTTTGGCTTTGAGAAGATCCTCCCCGGCTTCAAGATCCTGGAGGGCAGCAACGTGGTGTACCTGCTGGTGGCCTCGCTGGCCATGGGCGTGGTGATGCTGGCCTTTGTCATGGTGCTCAACGTCTTGAACGGCATCCGTCAGCACGACTTTGACAAGATTTTCTTCGGCCCCAACGGCCTGGCCGGTATGGTGTTCTATTTAGGGCTCATCATTGCCGCACTGGTGACTCTGGTGGGTGGCTACAACCTGTTCCGGGTCTGGTATGTGTTGCCGGTGCTGGTGCTCCCTCTGATCCTCATCCTGTTCCGGGAGCCCCTGTCCGCGCTGGCAGAGGGAAAAGAGGACTGGAAGCCCGAGTCTCTGGGCGGCCTGCTGGTGTCCGGCTTCTTTGAACTGTTTGAGACCCTGCTCTCCTTCCTCACCAACACCCTGTCCTTCCTGCGTGTGGGCGCCTACGCCATCACCCATGTGTGCCTGATGCTGGTCATCCACACCATGGCGGGCGCCAACCTCAACCCCATTGTGCTCGTTCTGGGCAACCTGTTTGTCATGGGCTTTGAGGGCCTGTTGGTGGGCATCCAGGTGCTGCGTCTGGAATTTTACGAGCTGTTCGGTCGGTTCTATCAGGACAGCGGCCGTGAGTACCGCCCCCGTATCATTGACTATACTGCAAAGAATTCCTAACCTTTCACTTAAAACATGAAAATGGAGGTCATTATTATGAAAATCGTCCTGTTTATCCTGGGTACCCTGCTGCTGTTCCTGCCCCTGGTGACCATCGCTGTGCGCAAGCTCACCGGCGCTTCCGCCCGTCACGCCCTGCTGGGCAACGTTGCCATGTTCTTCGGCCTGTTCGTCATCACCTCTGTGCTGGGCCTCACCGGCGCTTCCGCTGCCGGCGCTGAGACCGCCGCTGTGGCTGCTGCTGACGGTCTGTCCGTGGGTCTGAAGTACATCGGCGCCGGCCTGGCCGTGGGCCTGTCCGGCATCGGCGGCGGCATCGCCGTGTCCTCCTCCGCTTCCGCCGCTCTGGGCGCCATCTCCGAGAACGACTCCATGTTCGGTAAGTCCCTGATCTTCGTGGGCCTGGCCGAAGGCGTGGCTCTGTACGGTCTGATCATCGCTCTGGTGCTTCTCTTTGTGTCTTAAAAGGAGCGGACAACCCCTCAGTCTGCCTTGCGGCAGACAGCTCCCCTGACTCAGGGGAGCCAAAGGGCTGCGGCGTGTCAAAGCCTCCCTTGTGTAAAGGGAGGTGGCCCGGCGCAAGCCGGGTCGGAGGGATTGTCAAAGGCCGGACAGAGAACCTGTCCAGCATAACAGCGAAGGAGGTAACCGAATGCGTTACTTTGTCATCTCCGATAATACGGACACCCAAGTGGGTCTGCGCCTGGCCGGAGTGGAAGGCGTGGTGGCCCGCAGCAAGGCAGAGGCGGAGAAAGCCATTGACAGCGTCCTTGCCGACGACACGGTGGGCATTTTGCTCATCACCGAGAGCCTGGCCCAGCTTTGTGCCGACCAGCTGGCGGATCTGAAAATGAGCGGACGCACACCTCTGGTGGTAGAGATTCCAGATCGACATGGAACTCGAAACCACGATGCCATTGGCCGGTACATTCGGGAGGCCATCGGCGTAAAATTATAGGGCGACACCCCACCATATCACCTGCGAGGCTTTGCGGAAATTTTACGCCCCAATTTCGTTGCACCTTCTTGCAATACACAAAGTATTGCTGCAAAGGCGCGCCTCATTGGGACGCAAAATTTGCTCGCAAATCCTTCTTGCTGAATGGTGTGGTGCAGCCCTAAGATACAGGCTAGTCCCATGAGACAAGGAGGGATCTCAAAATGCCAGAACAAACGGAAAAACTGCTCCACTTCACCGAGGAGGTGCTGCGCAACGCCACCCAGCAGAGCGAGCAGATGAAGCATGAGTTGGACGAGGCCAGAGCGGCTGCCCTGGCGGAGGCCAAGATTGAGGCCAAGGATGCCGCCCGGGTCTACTACGACCGGGAGGCCGCCCGCATCCGGGCCGAGTCCGGTCAGGAGGTGTCCCGGCACCTGATGGAGAGCAAGCGCCAGATCTATCTGCGCCGCAAGGAGATCACCCAGGAGGTGTTCCAGAAGGTGTGTGAGCGCATCGCCGCCTTCACCGCCTCCCCGGACTACTACCAGCACATGGAGCAGATGCTCCGCTGTGCCATGGAGCAGCTGCCCGGCGCCAAGTCCGTGGTGGTGCAGCTGCGGGCGGAGGACATGGCCTTTGCCCCCAAGCTCTCCGCTGCCCTGGCCCCCGTGCAGGTGGAGTGCCAGGAGGGAACCTTTTCCCTGGGCGGATTTATCGTCCACAGCAGCCAGCTGGGTCTGCGGGTGGACTGTTCCTTTGACAATCGGCTGGAGGAGCTGGCTGGCCACTTTGCCGAATCCTTCGGGTTGTCTCTGTCCGATGACCTGAATGAGATGTAAGGAGGCGCCAAGCGGAATATGAGTGAATATCAAATTTACAGCGTCAACGGCCCCGTGGTGAAGGTCACCGGCGGCAAGGGCCTGGCCATGATGGACATGGTGTACGCCGGCGACGAGCAGCTCATCGGCGAGGTGGTAGGCGTCGAAGGGGATATGACCACCGTGCAGGTGTACGAGGACACCACCGGCCTGGCCCCCGGCCAGCCTGTGGTCTCCACCGGCGCCCCCATGGCCCTGCTGCTGGGGCCCGGCCTGCTGGGCAACATCTTTGACGGCATTGCCCGGCCTCTGAAGAGCCTGGAGGGTATTTCCGGCCCCTTCCTGGGCCGTGGTGTCAACATCCCCGCCCTGGATCTGACCAAGAAGTGGGACGTGGAGATGGAAGTAAAGGAGGGCGACGTGGTCAAGCCCGGCACCCCCTATGCCCACTGCCAGGAGACCGCCGCCATTGTCCACCGCTGCCTGGTGCCCGCCGGCCTGTCCGGCACTGTCACCCGGGCGGTGAAGAGCG
Source organism: Candidatus Enterenecus avicola (assembly GCA_018715985.1). Lineage (GTDB taxonomy): Bacteria > Bacillota > Clostridia > Oscillospirales > Oscillospiraceae > Enterenecus > Enterenecus avicola. The sequence goes on along the minus strand of DVKO01000075.1, from coordinate 5,700 downwards.
GGCCCTACACCGTGGAGGACGTGCTGGTGGAGGTCACCGATCAGCGCGGCAAGGTGACCAGTCTGAAGCTGGCCTCCCGCTGCCCCATCCGGGGCGCCCGTCCCATGGCCAAGCGTATGCCCATCACCCGGCCCCTCATCACCGGGCAGCGCATCATCGACACCCTCTTCCCCATCGGCAAGGGGGGCGCTGCCGCCATCCCCGGCCCCTTCGGCGCCGGTAAGACCATGACCCAGCATCAGCTGGCCAAGTGGTCGGACGCCGACATCATCGTCTACCTGGGCTGCGGCGAGCGCGGCAACGAGATGACCCAGGCCCTGGAGGAGTTCTCCGAACTGAAGGACCCCCGCAACGGGCTGCCCCTGATGAACCGCACCATCCTGATTGCCAACACCTCTAATATGCCCGTGGCCGCCCGTGAGGCCTCGGTGTACACCGGCATGACCATCGCCGAGTACTACCGGGACATGGGCTACCACGTGGCCCTGATGGCCGACTCCACCTCCCGTTGGGCCGAGGCTCTGCGTGAGATCTCCGGCCGCCTGGAGGAGATGCCCGCCGAAGAGGGCTTCCCCGCCTACCTGGCCTCCCGTCTGGCTGAGTTCTACGAGCGTGCCGGCTACGTGGAGACCCTGGAGGGCAAAGAGGGCTCCGTCACCGTCATCGGCGCCGTGTCCCCCCAGGGCGGCGACTTCTCCGAGCCGGTGACCCAGAACACCAAGCGTTTCATCCGCTGCTTCTGGGCCCTGGACCGCGGCCTGGCCTACGCCCGTCACTTCCCCGCCATCCACTGGATGAACTCCTACTCCGAGTACACCGGGGATCTGAAGAAGTGGTACAGCGACAACGTGTCCCCGGAGTTTGACACCTGCCGCCAGCGCATTGCCAACCTGCTGCGGGAGGAGAGCCAGCTGATGGAGATCGTCAAGCTCATTGGCTCCGACATTCTCCCTGAGGATCAGAAGCTGGTCATTGAGACCGCCCGCCTCATCCGTGTGGGCTTCCTCCAGCAGAACTCCTACCACCCCATGGACACCTATGTGCCCCTGAAAAAGCAGCTTTTGATGATGCAGATGATTCTGCGGCTGTACGATGGAGCCAAGGAGGGCATTGACCGGTCCATCCCCCTGTCCCAGTACATTGACACCGGCGTGTTTGACGCTGTGGTGAAGATGAAGTATGAGATTCCCAACGAAGACCTGTCCAAGTTCGACGACTACGCCGCCCTGATCGACAACGCCCTGGAGCAGGTCAATACTGCCAATAGTTGAGGTGACTGCCATGAGATTGGAATATACCGGACTATCCGACCTGAACGGCTCCCTGGTGGCCCTGGAAGGGGTCTCCGGCGTGTCCTACGATGAGCTGGCCGAGCTGGTGATGGAGGATGGCTCCCGCCGCTATGGCCGTGTCATTCTCATTGAGGGAGACAAGGCCGTGCTCCAGGTGTTTGAGGGCACCCGGGGCATCTCTCTGGAGAACACCTCCACCCACTTCACCGGCAAGCCCATGGACATCGCTCTGTCCAAGGAGATGCTGGGCCGCGTCTTTGACGGCGCCGGCCGCCCCATTGACGGCCTGGGCGAGCTCTACCCCGACGAGCGGCGCAACATCAACGGCTCCGCCATCAACCCGGTGAGCCGCCAGTACCCCCGCAGCTGCATCTACACCGGCGTGTCCGCCATCGACGGCGCTTCCACCCTGATCCGGGGCCAGAAGCTGCCCATCTTCTCCGGCGCCGGTATGGCCCACAACGAGCTGGCCGCCCAGATGGTGCGCCAGGCCCATGTGGCCGGAGACGACGGGGAGTTCGCCATCGTCTTTGCCGCCATGGGCGTGAAAAACGACGTGGCCGAGTTCTTCCGCCGCAACTTTGAGGAGTCCGGGGCCCTGCCCCGGGTGGCCATGTTCCTCAACCTGGCCTCCGACCCCATCATCGAGCGTATCCTGACCCCCCGCTGCGCTCTGACCGCGGCCGAGTACCTGGCCTTCACCCACGGGTACCATGTGCTGGTGGTGATGACCGACATGACCTCCTACTGCGAGGCTGTGCGTGAGTTCTCCTCCTCCAAGGGTGAGATCCCCTCCCGGAAGGGCTTCCCCGCCTACCTGTACTCCGACCTGGCCTCCCTGTACGAGCGGGCGGGCATGATCGTGGGCAAGAAGGGCTCTGTGACCCAGGTGCCCATCCTCACCATGCCCAACGACGACATCACCCACCCCATCCCCGACCTGACCGGCTACATCACCGAGGGCCAGATCGTGCTGGACCGGAACATGGACCAGTCGGGCGTGTACCCCCCCATCAACATCCTGTCCTCTCTGTCCCGTCTGATGAAGGACGGCATCGGCGAGGGCTTCACCCGGGCCGACCACCCCTCTCTGTCCAACCAGCTGTTTGCCTCCTACTCCAAGGTGCAGGACGCCCGCAGCCTGGCCTCGGTCATCGGCGAGGACGAGCTGTCCGCCCTGGATAAGCAGTACCTGAAGTTCGGCCGGGCCTTTGAGCAGTATTTCGTCCGCCAGGGCCAACAGGAGGACCGCTCCCTGGAGCAGACCCTGGAGCTGGGCTGGGCCCTGCTCACCATCCTGCCCCGGGGCGAGCTGGACCGCATCAGCGACAAGGAGCTGGACGAGCACTACAAGGAAGGGGCTTTCGAGGCCCTGGGCGAGCTCTGATCGGAGATCTGATGGAAAGGGGGTGGCCCAATGGCTGCCGTACTGCCCACCAAGGGCAACCTCATGGCCGCCAAGCGCTCCCGGGCGCTGGCAAAGACCGGCTATGAGCTGATGGACCGGAAGCGCAACATTCTGGTCCGTGAAATGATGACATTGATGGAGGACGCCTCCCGCATCCAGCGGGAGATCGACCAGGTGTTCCAATCGGCCTACATCGCACTGGCCAAGGCCAACATTGAGCTGGGCCTGTGCGACCGCATCTCCGAGGGCGTTGAGCCGGATCACAGCCTGGACATTCGCTGGCGGTCGGTGATGGGGGTGGAGCTGCCCCACATCCCGGACAACACCCCGCCCCTGAGCCCCACCTATGGCTTTGCCTACACGTCCCCTGCCTTTGACCAGGCCTACATCCAGTTTGCCAAGGTCAAGGATCTAACCAGGCGCATGGCGGAGGTGGAGACCTCCATCTACCGCCTGGCTGAGGCCATTAAGAAGTCTCAGAAGCGGGCAAACGCCCTGAAAAACATTGTTATCCCCAACCTGGACGGCACCATCCGCTTCATCACCGAGGCGTTGGAGGAGAAGGAGCGGGAGGAGTTTGTGCGCTTGAAGGTCATCAAACGCCAGACGGAAAATAAGGGTTGACATTGAAAGAATTCGAACTATAATAAGACAGGCAAGGGGGAGCCCTTGCCTGTCTTACCCTATAAAATGTGTCAAAATAATCACAAAATAGGGTAAAAATGGATAGCAAGGAGGAATATATATGAAAAGACGTATGCTGTCACTGTTTGTGACGGTGGCCATGGTTCTGGGCCTGGCCGTGACCATGGCCTTTGCCCAGGATGGCACGGACGCCGGGACGGTGGCCACCGTGGGCGAGACGGCGTATGCCACCCTGGCTGAGGCTGTGGCCAAGGCCGAGACCGGTCCGGAGAACACCGTGGTCCTCACCCATGACGCGACCCTTACGGAAAAGCTGACCATTGACCAGGATGTGACCATCCAGGGCAATGGCAACACCATCTTCGGCCAGCCCGACAACAAGGGGGTCTACATCGAGGTCACCGGCGGCACCTTTGCCCTGTCCGACGTGACCCTGAAGGACTTTGGCGGCACTGTGTCCGGCGCCAGCGGCGAAGCCGTCATCAAGGTGCCCGCCACTGCTGCCGCTGCCACCGTGGTGAATGCCACCAATGTGAATGTCAGCAACTTCTCCCGCAGCGCCTATGACATCCGCTCCGGCTCCTTTGCCATCACCGGCGGCAGCATTGACTGCACCAACGGTGTCACCGGCGGGAGCAACTCCAAGCTTACCAAGGGCATTCTGGTGGGCCTGGGGAGCAGCAAGGTCACCGGCTCCATCACCGGCGTGAACGTCACCATGTCCGCATCCAACTATGCCGACTGGAACACCGCCGCCATTGAGGTCTACAACAACGCGAATGTGACCATCGACGGGTGCAGCATCTCCAATGTGGAAAACGGCATCCATGTGGACAACTACTACGGCTCCGCCGGACAGGACGTGTCTGTGACGGTCAGCAACACCACCGTTACCGCCACCGGGGATGCCGTGAAGCTGTACAGCACCTATAACGGCCAGGGTGGCGTGGCCAACGCCAGTCTCACCGTGGCCAGCGGTACCTACACCGGGGATGTGCGCATTGTGGGCGCCACCGACAAGGACACCTTGGCCCTCACCGGCGGCACCTACTATGTGGCCGATGAGGATGAGCTGAAGGACGTGCTGAGCCATGTGGCGGCCCAGGGCCAGCAGCAGGTCACCGTCCAGCTGACCAAGGATGTGACCCTGAGCTCCATGCTCAACATCACCGCTTCCAACGTGGTTGTGGATCTGGGCGGCAACACCATCACCGCCGGAGACACCTTTGCCTACACCTTTGACAACGACAAGCACCTGGTGCAGGTTCTGAATGGGGCAAACGTGACCCTCCGCAACGGCAGACTGGAGACCACCACCGCCAACAAGCACGCCCTGAATGTGTATGGCGCTGAGAACTTCCTGCTGGAGGGTGTGGTTGTGGATCATACCCTGGCGGAAAAGGGCGCTCCTGTGGTGGTCAACGGCTCTACCATGAGCGTTGGCGGCACGGTGGAGCTGATCACCGGCGAGAAGTCCTGGTACGCCATGAATGTGGACAATCAGGTGAACGGCGTGGCCACTCCCAGCGAGGTGACCTTTGTGGAGGGAGCCAACGTGCAGTTCTCCGGTGTCAACCCCCTGGGCATCTATCTGGAGACCACCCATGCCGGCACCCAGGTTGCGGTGTCCTTTGAGAAGAATGTGACGCTCTCCTCCGATGTGGAGAACTTTGTGGCTGTGTCTATCAAAAAAGACGCCAACGCCAAGGTGGAGAACCCCGAGAATGCGGGCCTGGACACCGACAAGGACGGCAACCTGGTTCCCCATGAGCACGTGTTCGGCGACGCCTGGGTGTCCGACGAGACCGGCCACTGGCACGCGTGTGCCTGCGGCGAGAAGCAGGACGTGGCCCAGCACACCTTCCAGTGGGTGGTGGACAAGGAAGCCACTGCCACCGAGAATGGCAGCAAGCACGAGGAGTGCACCGTCTGCGGCTATGCCAAGCAGGCTGTGGTGATCCCCGCCACCGGTACCACTCAGCCCTCTGAGCAGCCCTCCACTCAGCCTTCTGAGCAGCCCACTCAGTCCCAGAAGCCTGATGCGGAGCAGCCCCAGACCGGCGATGTCAGCAACGTGGCCCTGTGGGTCGCCATGATGTTCGTCAGCGTGGCCACCCTCACCGGCGTCATGGCCTACACCAAGAAGCGGGCCTGATTACCCGGTCTACCCCATATAATATCCCATGAAACGCCGCAGAGGAGGCATCTTGCCCCCTCTGCGGCGTGAGCGTGTCGAAAAAGTTCGACACGCTTCTCAAAAATGCAAGCATTTTTTCGAGGGGATGCAGCCCGCTGCGCGCATAATCGGGTCAAAGGACGACCCGATTCCACACTGGCGGGCTCCAGAAGTGTTTT
>DVKO01000074.1 GCA_018715985.1 Candidatus Enterenecus avicola | reverse complement strand
GCAGTTCCCGGGCCTTTTTCTTCACCTCAGGCCCTTTCTTCCCGGCAATCTCCATGGGGAAACAGATGTTGTCCAGGCAGGTGCGCTGCATGAGCAGGTTGAAGTGCTGGAAAATCATACTGATGGAGCGGCGGCGCAGGGTCAGTTCCTTTTGGGACATGGCGCACAGGTCCTCCCCGTCGATGACCACCTGGCCCTGGCTGGGCCGCTCCAGCAGGTTCAGGCAGCGCACCAGGGTGGACTTGCCCGCCCCGCTCATTCCCACGATGCCGAAGATGTCCCCGTCTCCAATGGTCAGGGACACATCGTGCAAGGCGGTGAGCTCCCCCTCCGGGGTGGGGAAGCGCTTGGTGATATGTTTTAACTCAATCATAGGATCTTCTCCCTTTGTTTTCAGACAATAGCTTGATTTTATGCCAAATGCCCTACTGTGTCAATAGGGCATAGAAACTGGGCTGCCCCTGGCAAACGCCCCCGAACTATGGTATCATGGCAAAAAAGGCGGGTGAAATCATGCAATCCATTCTCTTAGTGGAAGACGACAAACACATCGTGGACAACCTCACCGACTACCTGGAGGGTGAGGGCTTTCGGGTGCGCAGTGCCGAGGGCCAGGCCCAGGCCCTGGAGCGGCTGGAGGGGGAGCGGTTCGACCTGGTGCTGCTGGACATCTCTCTTTCTGACGGCAACGGCTTTGCGGTGTGCTCGGCGGTGAAAGCCCTGTACCAGCTGCCAGTGATTTTCCTCACCGCCTCCGGGGACGAATACAGCACCGTCACCGGGTTTGAGGTGGGGGCGGACGACTACATTCCCAAGCCCTTCCGCCCTCGGGAGTTGCTCATGCGCATCAAAAATGTACTGCGGCGCACGAGTTCCGGCGGCGGTCTGGTGCGCCTGGGTCCAGTGGAGGTGGACACGGTACGAGGCCGGGCCACCAAGGACGGGCAAGACTTGAATCTGTCCGCCCTGGAGTACCGGCTGCTGCTGATGTTTCTCAACCACCCCGGTGCAGTCCTCACCCGCAGTCAGCTGCTGGAGGGCATCTGGGACATCGCCGGGGATTTTGTCAATGACAATACCCTGACGGTGTACATCAAGCGGCTGCGGGAGAAAATCGAAGACGACCCCCAGTCCCCCACCCTCATCAAGACTGTGCGGGGCATGGGCTATAAGGCGGAAATGGGGTGAAGGTCTTGGCACACAAAACCCTCACTCGACTGCTTTTTGCTGTCCTTACCGCAGCGGTTACCGGGCTTGGGTTCTACCTGGGGGGAATGTCTGGCCTGCTCCTGCTGCCCTTGTGCCTGGGCTTTTGGGGCGTGGCGGAGTGGAATGCCGCCCGCACCGACCGGGAACTAGCTCAGCTCTCCCAGACCCTCAACCGCATCCTCCATGGGGAAGAACACCTGGAGGTGGAGGCGTACAGCGAGGGTGAGCTGGGCATTTTACGCAGTGAGATCCACAAGATGACGGTGCGCCTGCGGGAGCAGCAGCAGACCCTGCAAGAGGACAAGGTGTATCTGGCCAACTCCCTGGCCGACCTGTCCCACCAGCTGCGCACCCCTCTGACCTCCATGAACCTGGTGGTGGAGCTGCTGAGCCGGGAGGACCTGCCCCCTCAGCGGCGGGCCAAGCTGTGCCGGGAATTGGCCCAGCTGCTGGGTCAGATGGACTGGCTGGTGACCACCCTCTTGAAGCTGTCCAAGCTGGAGGCGGGGGCCATCCCCTTCCGCACCGATACCATCCCCCTGGAAGAACTGGTGGCTCAGGCCGCCGCCCCCTTTCTCATCCCCATGGAGCTGCGGGAACAGGCCTTTTCCGTAGACTGCCCTGGCACCTTCACCGGGGACGTACACTGGACGGCGGAGGCGGTGGGCAACCTCATCAAAAATGCCATGGAGCACACCCCTGCGGGAGGTTCCATCACCGTGCGTGGGCGGGAAAACGCCCTCTTTCGTGAGCTGGTGGTGGAGGACACCGGGCCGGGGATTGACCCCCAGGACCTGCCCCACCTCTTTGAGCGGTTTTACCGAGGCTCCTCCCGGAATACCCACGGCTTCGGCATCGGCCTATCCCTGACCCAACGCATTGTCACCGGCCAGGGCGGCACCATCCAGGCCCGCAACCGCACCCCCCAGGGGGCACAATTTGTGTTACGCTTTTACAAGGGGGCTGTGTGACAGCCCCCTCGTTTTTGAGATGCTCTGGACTTGCACCGCAGTCATAGGCCCCCTTGTGTAAAGGGGGCTGTCTGCCGCCAGGCAGACTGGGGGATTGTCCCTGCCCTGGAACCGTCAATCCCTCCGTCACGGCTTACGCCGTGCCACCTCCCTTTGCACAAGGGAGGCTTTTGATTTCCTTTTGTGACGAATCTGTCACTTGCAAGTCACGGCCCTGTCATCTGGGCGTGGTAGGATGTAGCCACAATCCCAAAGGAGGAATGAACATGGAACTGCTTCGTGTGGAGCACTTGTGCAAAACCTACGGCACCGGGGAAAATCAGGTCAAAGCCCTGGATGACGTATCTTTTTCCGTGAAGAGCGGGGAATTTGTGGCCATCATCGGCCCCTCCGGGTCGGGCAAGTCCACCCTGCTGCACCTGCTGGGAGGCGTGGACAAACCCACCAGCGGCAAGGTGTATGTGGACGGCTGCGACGTGTACGCCCAAAACGAGGAAAAACTGGCCATCTTCCGCCGCCGTCAGGTGGGGCTCATCTACCAGTTTTACAACCTGATCCCCGTGCTGGACGTGGTGGAGAATATGACCCTCCCCGTGCTGCTGGACGGACAAACGGTGAACCAGAAGCGGCTGAATGAACTGCTGGACACCTTAGGGCTGCGGGGCCGGGAGCGGCACCTGCCCAACCAACTCTCCGGGGGGCAGCAGCAGCGGGTGTCCATCGGCCGGGCATTGATGAACGCCCCGGCGGTGGTGCTGGCCGACGAGCCCACCGGCAACCTGGACTCCAAAAACAGCCAGGAGATCGTGGAGCTGCTGCGCCTGTCCAACCGCACCTACCACCAGACCCTCGTCGTCATCACCCACGACGAACAGCTGGCCCTCCAGGCCGACCGGGTCATCGCCATTGAGGACGGCAAAATTGTGCGGGACGAGGTGATCCGTCCATGAACGTGCTGCACAAGCTCACCCTCCAGTCCCTCAAACAAAACCGCACCCGCACCATTGTCACCATCATCGGCATCATTCTGTCCACTGCCATGCTGTGCGCCGTGACCACCTTCACCACCAGCTTCCAGCAGTATTTGCTGGACGACAGTGTGTACTCCTCCGGCAGCTGGCATGTGGGCCAGAAGGATGCCACTTACAGCCAGTATCAGGAGCTGTCCCAGGCCCCAGGTGTGGAACAATCCGTCTATTTACAGCACTTGGGCTATGCCCAGGCAGAGGGCAGTCTCAACGAGTACAAACCCTATTTCTATGTTCTGGGGTTATCCCCCCAGGGCTCCGACCTGCTCCCCATCCACCTCACCCAGGGCCGTATGCCTACCTCTTCCGATGAAATCGTGCTCCCCCAACATTTTTTGGACAACTCCACCCAGCGCTATCAGGTGGGGGACACCCTCACCCTGGAGGTGGGGAAACGCATGAGCGAGGGCTTCGCCCTGGGGCAAAACAACCCCTTCAACCTTGACACAGAGGAGACTCTGGAGGTGACCGACACCCGCACCTACACGGTGGTGGGTATCTGCCAACGATGGGGCATGGAGAATTACTCTGCCCCAGGATACACCGTCTTCACCGCCGCCGACCCCAATCTGGCAGAGGACACCACGTGCGACGTGTACCTGTCCATGAAGGATATGACCCAGGCCTACGACTTCCAACAGGCTCACCATTTGGACGAAGACAACGGCAATGTGCTGATGTACTCCGGCGTGTCCAAATACAGCAATTTCTACTCTGTCATCTACCGCCTGACCGCCATTGTCCTTGTCCTCATCATTGCCGCCTCGGTGGTGCTCATCTACAACGCCTTTGCCATTTCGGTCGCGGAACGTACCCGGCAGTTTGGGCTGCTCTCCTCCCTGGGGGCCACAAAAAAACAGATGCGGAAAATGGTGCGCTTTGAGGCCCTGGTTCTCAGCGCCATTGGCGTCCCCCTGGGGGTCCTGTCCGGCATTCTGGGCATTGGCATCACCCTGCGCGTGTTAGGCGGTCTTTTTGCCACCCTCCGCAGTGAATTCACCGTTCCCATGGGGCTTCATGTGTCCTGGATGGGTGTGCTCATTGCGGTGGTGCTGGGTGTGGTGACGGTGCTCCTCTCCGCCTGGATTCCCTCCCGCCGGGCCACCCGTGTTTCCGCCATGGAGGCCATCCGCCAGTCCCAGGACATCCACTCCACCAAAAAACTGGTGCGTCCCTCCCTTCTGACCCGGAAGCTCTTCGGCCTGCCCGGGGTCTTAGGCGTCAAGTACTACAAGCGCAGCGCCAAGAAGTACCGCACCACGGTATTCAGCCTCTTTCTCAGTGTGGTGCTCTTTGTCTCCGCCTCCTCCTTCTCCTCCTCCCTGGCCAAATCGGTGGGGGGTGCCTTTGGCGGGGACACCTATGACCTTCGGCTGTCCTTCACCCCCTCGCAACTGGATGTCACCCCACAGCAACTCAATCAGCAGCTTCGGGATCTCAGCACCGTAGACAATGCAGCTCTGGTGGTGGAGTTTTCTCTTGTGGGCGCCTACCGCCCGGAAGATCTGAGCCAGGACATGAGGAACCTGTCCACCCCTGTGAATGAGACGGTATATCAGCCCTTCACCCTGAGTTTCGTGGACGACGACACCTATCGGGCCCTGTGTCAGGAGCGGAATCTGGACCCCGCCTCCATCTCCGGCATCGCCTTTGACGGCATCACCCAATTTGACTATCAACAGGAGAAGTTCGTGCATCTGAATCAGTTGGGGACGGGCTCTCTGTCTCTGACCGGGCTAACCTTCGACGAAAAGGCCAACCAGTACTGTGCTGGCGTGGTGGAAGGGGACGACGGGACCACTCAAGTACGTTATGATGATGTGGACACCGAGACTTCCACTTTCTATCCCCTGGATCAGGTCTCCAGCCCCATTTCCTTGTCTGTGTCCTCCGTGCAGCAGACCTGGCCCTATTTTCTCTCCAACGGTGGAAATGTGACGGTACTCTACCCCCTGTCCCAGCTGGAGGCGTTTTCCCTGGACCCCTCAGCAGGAAGCTACTACTCCTATATGCTGGCCTCAGACTACCAACAGGCGGAAGAGGATATCCAGACTTGGCTGTCCGCTCATAACCTCGGCACTCGTGGACTGCGCAACTACGCCGCCTCCCAGGAGTCGAACCGAAACATGATTACCATCATCAACGTGTTCTCCTATGGTTTCATCGCCCTCATCTCCCTTGTGGCCATGACCAACGTGTTCAACACCATCTCCACCAACGTCATCCTCCGCTCCCGGGACTTCGCCATGCTCCAGTCGGTAGGCATGACCAAGCGTGAAATGCGGCGGATGCTGGGCTTTGAGTGCATCCTCTACGGCACCCGGGCCCTGCTGTTTGGCATTCCCGTGTCCATTTTCATCAGCTATCTCATTTTTGACTCCGTCAACCAGGGCTACCCCCTTCCCTTCCAAATTCCCTGGATTCCCCTGGGCATCGCCTGTCTGAGCGTGTTTGTGGTGGTGTTTGCCACCATGGCCTATGCCGCCCGGAAGGTGCGCAAACAGCAGCTGGTGGAGACGCTGAAAAACGAAAATCTGTAATACTTCCTCTTTGGCTCCCTCCGGGAGGGAGCTGTCACCGAAGGTGACTGAGGGAGCCAGCGGGCGGCCGTACCTCCAACTTTGCACAGAGTATAGACCTCCTCCGCACTTCCCGGCCACTCTGGCACATTCCGCCTCTTGCGTCAAAGTCCTTAAGTTTCTGCGACATACTCCCTCCGTCACGGCCCTTGGCCGTGCCACCTCCCTCCCCGAGGGAGGCTCTGGGTGCATACAATCCAAAAAAGCTATAAAATAAGGGCTGTCCCCCGTGGACAGCCCTGAGCGTGTCGAAAAAGTTCGACACGCTTCTCAAAAATGCAAGCATTTTTTCGAGGGGATGCAGCCCGCTGCGCGCATAATCGGGTCAAAGGACGACCCGATTCCACACTGGCGGGCTGAGAAGTGTTTT
>DVKO01000073.1 GCA_018715985.1 Candidatus Enterenecus avicola | reverse complement strand
CTGCTGCTCCATGTGGGCCATCCGCATGGCCCGCATCACCGCCACCGCCAGCAGCGGCGCCAGCACAATGGCCACTCCTCCATTGAACAGGGTGGAGGGCACCTTGAGTACCACTGCGCCCCAGGCAGCGCTGGCTGTCATGCCGCCCAAAAACATGGAATTGTAAAAGAACGTCTTGGCCAGATAGATCACCATGTAACTCACCGCCGCACCGGTGGTGGACACCACCATGGCGGGATAGGTGGCTTTGCGGCGGAACACAGCCACAAAGATCAGTCCTGCAATGAGCCCATACAGCCCCTTGGTCACAAAGGTGATGGGGGCCTCGGCGATGTACAGGGGGCTGGTGCAGTCGTACAGGGCCGAACCCAGCCCCGCCGCCAGGCCGCCCCACCAGGGGCCCAGCAGGATCCCGCTGAGGGCACACATGATGTTGCCCAGATGGAAGCGGGTATTGCCCCCGATGCTCAGGGGCAGAACGATCTCCAGTTTACTTCCGCAAAATACCAGCGCCGCCAGCAGTGCAGTCATCACCAGCCGCAGCAGCCTTTTGTGCTGTTCCCGCATCTTTATCCACTCCTCCTGCGCCGCTGACATTGACGGCGCTGTTGATGAGTGGTATTATACTCCCATCTGACATCATGAAAATGTCCAGTTTTCATATTTTTTATCAGGTCAGTTGGAGGTGCCTATGGAAGATCCCATTCGTATGCCGGTGTTTGAACCGGGGCAGCCCCTCTACTTGCAGCTCTACCAACACCTGGCCCAGGAGATCCAGCAGGGACGTCCGGGGCCGGGAAAAAAGCTGCCCTCCAAGCGGCGGCTGTGCGCCATGCTGGGGGTGAGCATGAGCACAGTGGAAGGGGCCTACTCTCTGCTGCTGGCGGAGGGGTATGTGCGCAGCCACCCCCGCAGCGGCTACGTGGCAGCCCAGCTCCACGACATACAGCCTCAGCCCGTCCCCGATCTTCCCCCCGCCCCGGAGCCTCCCTCCCAGTGGCGGTACAACTGCTCCACGTCGGCGGTGGACACCTCGGTATTTCCCTTCTCCTCCTGGGCCCGCATCAATCGGGATGCGGTGTACCAAAACCCCGGCCTGCTCCAGCCCGGCCATCCCCAGGGGGATCAGCCCCTGCGCCTGGCCCTGGCCGGACTGCTGGCCCAGTACCGGGGGGTGCGCTGCACGCCGGAACAGATCGTGGTGGGGGCCGGGGCGGACTATCTGCTCTCCCTCCTCCTCCAACTGTTTCCCCAGGGCAGCACCGTGGCCCTGGAGGACCCGGGCTACCCCACCGCCTGGTCTGCGGTGGAGCGCCACGGACACCACCCGGTGTCCATCCCCGTGGACGGACAGGGCATGGAGCCCCACGCCCTGGAACGGTCCGGGGCCACCCTGGCCTACGTCACCCCCTCCCACCAGTTTCCTCTGGGGGTGACCATGCCGGTGGAGCGGCGCAGCCGCCTGCTGCGCTGGGCCTCCCAGGCGCCCGGGCGCTACCTGCTGGAGGACGACTACGACAGTGAGTTTCGCTATGCCTCCCGCCCCATCCCCGCCCTGCAAGGACTGGATCACGGGGGACGGGTCATCTACCTGGGCACCTTTTCCCGCTCCATTGCCCCTGCCATCCGGGTGGCCTACCTAATTCTCCCCCCCGAGCTGTTGGCCCGGTATCACCAGGTCTTTCCCAAAAGCGCCTGCACCGTGTCCCGGTTCGAGCAGGAGACCCTGCGGCAATTTTTGGTGCAGGGCCTGTACAGCCGCCATCTGCGCCGCTCGGGCAATCTGTACCGCCGCAAGTGCTCTTTGTTGGTCCAAACCCTGGGCAAATACCCCGGCCTGACCCTCCACGGGCAGGGGGCAGGACTCCACTTTCTCCTCACAGCCCCCCACCTCACCGAGGAAGAGATGGTGCGCCGGGCGGCGGAAGAGGGCATCCGGGTCTACCCCCTCAGCCGTTACTGCCATCAGGTGGTTCCACCCCCCTCCACCGTGGTGGTGGGGTATGCCGGGCTCCCTGCCGATGAATTGGAGACCTGCGCCACCCTATTGGGCAGGGCGCTGTCTCGGGTCACTTCTCCTCCGGACGACGCACCTCCAGGCGAATGACCATGACGGTGCGGTCGTCCTCCTCTCCCTCCCGCTGTCCGCTCTCCCGCAGGATCACGGCGGCCAACTCCTGGGGTGAGGTACCCGGGTACTCCTCCAGCAGGCGGCGCAGCCAGCCGTCCTCCCGCTGGCTCACCACCCCGTCGCTGACCAGAACCACCCAGTCTCCCGCCCCCAGCTGCTGGGGAAAGGCGTCCGCCTTCATGCCCGGAACCACCCCGGCAGGCATGGAGCGGCCCACCACCCGCTCCACCCCGCCCGGCTTTTTGAAGTAGGTGGGGGCGGCCCCCAGCTTGTACACCCCGCTGCGGCCGGTGAACAGGTCCACTTGGAAGAGATCCACCGTGGTAAAGCCTCCCTGGGCCTCCCCCCGCAGGGCCAGGGCCTCCCCCACGGTGGCCAGAGCCGCCTCCACCTCCAGGCCCGCCCGGAGAAACTTCTCCAGCAGCCCCAGGGCGCAGTTGCTGTCCTCCCGGGCCTCCGGGCCGCTGCCCATCCCGTCACAGAGCAGGAAGTTGAGCCGCCCCACATCGTCCTTGAACCAGGCCCCGCAGTCCCCGCTCACCGACTGCCCCTTTCGATCCGCGGCAGCCAGACCCGCCACTGCCACCAGGGGCTCCTGCTGCACCAACACCACCTGTCCCCTGGGGGTGTTGGCCTCCCGGCGCAGCTGGCATCCCAGCAGGGTGGACAGGCGAGCCAGTTCGCCCCCCTGTACCAGCCGCTCCACCTCCGGCCCCTCCGCCAGCACCCGCACGTGGCCCAGACTGTCCTGGGACACGGTACACCGGCCCTGGATGCCCAGGGCCTTCATCCGCTGGGCGGTGAGCCGCTGACGGCGGGGGTCCAGGGACGGCTCCTCATCCAGCTGGCCGGCCGCCTTGTCCAGCACCTGGGCCAGCTGCCCATATTGGGCGCACACCGCCGCCCGGCTCTCCCGCACCCGGCTGTCGTACCGCCGCCGGGCCAGCAAACCCCGCAGCTCCCGGTTGGCCGCCGCCAAAAAGGCCTCAAACTGGGTGCACCGCCCTGCAAAGTGGAGGGGGAAGTCCTCTCGCACCCCCTCCCCTCGCTCCAGCATGGGACTCAGCGCATCGGAGAGGGCGGTGCGGGTGGCCTGGTACTCCTGCTGCCAACACCGTTCCCGCTGGCGGCACCGGGCGCACACCTCCTCAGCGGCCCGGTCATACACCCGGCTGACATCCTCGTCGTTGGGGGGCGCTGGGGCAAAGGCCTCCCGCAGCCCGCCGGTCACGGCCCGAAAGGCGGTGGCGGTGCGGCGCAGCTGCTGGGCTGCCAGTTCCCGGCCCAGCTGGCCCACATTTTCTCCGTCTTCCCGGCGCAGCACCGCGCCCACCCGGCTGACCAACCCCTCAGGCTGGAGCAGAAAGAGGACCGCCCCCAGCACCAACTCCATCCCCAGGGTCTGCACATCCTCATCTGCCCCTGTCCACAGCACCGACACGCCGCCGGACACCACATAGGTCAGGGCACACACCAGCCGTCCCCGGCTCCCGCAGGCTCCCGCCAACAGTCCGGGCAGGGCATAGATCAGGGTCCCGTAGGGCAAGGTACCCTGGGCGGCGTCCATGGCCACCCCGGCCACCACGCCGGTGGCGGCGCCTACCCCTGCGCCCCCCTTCCAGGCGGCGGTCATCACCACCAGCACGCACAACACCCGGCCCAGAGAGATGACCCCGCCCAGCATCACCCGGGCCAGGGTCATCATCACCGTCCCCCCCAGCACCAGTACCCCTGCCAGCTGGGCCGGACTCCAGGGGGCGGAGCGGCTCTTGGTGCGCAGCACCATGGCCTGGCGGTAGCAGTACACCATGACCCCGGTCAGGACCACCTCTACCCCGTAGCCGGCCACATCCTCCCGGTGCCAGCCCAGGGCAGATTGGTAGACAAATCCCACCGCTCCGTTGAGCACCGCTGCCATCAGAGGCATGAACCAGGTTTTCCGATAGATGCGGAACTCTCCCACAGCCAGGGCCACGGCGTACACCATCATGGAGGCGGCGATGTACCGCAGCCCGTCCACAAACCCCAAAAAGGACAGGTAGCCCAGAGTGGCCCCCAGCAGGGCGCACACCCCTTCCCACCCGGGGCCCCACACCGCCACCAGGGCCAGGGCGAAAAAGGAGTGCCCCTGCAAAAATTCCGCACCTGTGAGGGCAGCGGTCAGTAAAAATGCAATGGCGCACTCCCCCAGCCTCGCCCGCAGCGGCATTTCCCGCCGCCCCTTCGACCAAACCCGGCCCAGTGCTCCTTCTTTCCCCGTCATAGTGAATCCCTCGCATTCGTCCAGTTTGGGCCATTATAGCCCGTCCCCTCCAAGAAGGAGGTCGTAACCTGTCTTGCCCGGTGGTGGAATCTGTGGTATGATGGGTGGCATTGATGAGCAAAGGAGAACGCTTTGTGAAAATAGGCAATGTTGAACTGAACACCAAAATCGTGCTGGCGCCCATGGCCGGCGTCACCGATGTGGCGTTCCGCACCGTGTGCCGGGAGCTGTCCGGCTGCTACACCGTCACCGAAATGGTCAGCGCCAAAGCCCTGTGCTACGGAGATAAAAAGACCGCCTCCCTCCTCACCCTGGGAGAGGGAGAACACCCCTGCGCCGTGCAGATCTTCGGCAGCGAGGAGGCCGCCATGGAAAAGGGGGCCGCTCTGGCCCTGGAACAGTCGGGCGCCGATGTCATCGACATCAACATGGGCTGTCCCGTGCCCAAGATCGCCGGGTCCGGGGACGGCTCCGCCCTGATGAAGGACCCGGACAAGGCCGCCCGGGTGGCCGCCGCCGTGGTGCGGGGGGCCGGAGGCAAGCCCGTCACCGTCAAGTTCCGCCTGGGCTGGGACAAGGGCTCCATCAACTGTGTGGACTTCGCCCGGCGTATGGAGGACGTGGGGGTGGCCGCCGTGGCCGTCCACGGCCGCACCCGCACCCAGATGTACTCGGGCACCGCCAACTGGGACTACATCCGGGAGGTGAAGCAGGCCGTCTCCATCCCCGTCATCGCCAACGGGGACATCTTCTCCGCCCGGGACGCCGTGCGGGCCCTGTCCTACACTGGGGCGGATATGGTCATGATCGGCCGGGGCTGCTTCGGCAATCCCTGGCTGCTCCAACAGTGCGCCGCCGCTGTGGAGGGTCGGGAGGTGCCGGAAACTCCGCCGCTGGCCCAGCGCTGCGAGGTGGCCGTGCGCCAGTTTGAGCTGGCCATGGCCCACAAGGGGGAGCGCATTGCCTGCCTGGAAATGCGCCGCCACTACGCCTGGTACCTCAAAGGCGTCCCCTACGCCGGGTACTGGAAGGAGCAGATCTGCTCCATGTCCACCGCCGAAGATTTTTACAAGGTCACCGCCGGGATCCGCCGGGATCTGTGCTGAATAACACTCTGTTCTCCATGGGGAGGTGATGAATGTGGAGGAGCAGGTTTGGATTTCCCAGGCAGCCGCCGGAGACCCTCAGGCCTTCGCCCACCTGGTGGAGCGATACGAAAAAACCGTCTACCACCAGGCTCTGCGCCTGGTTGGCAACCAGGAGGACGCCGCCGACGTGGCCCAGGAGGTCTTTTGGAAGGCGTGGCGGGCCCTGCCCACCTTCCGGGGAGCGAGCAGCTTCTCCACCTGGCTCTACCGTCTCACCGACAACGCCTGTCTGGACCTGCTGCGCCGGGAGAAAAAACGCCGGGGCGACACCTCCCTGGAGGAGGAGTCTGGTCTGTCCCTGGCCCAACAGCTGCCCCACCCCGGCCCCTCTCCCCAGGAGCAGCTGGAGGCGGGGGAACAGATGTCCGCCCTGGAGCAGGGTCTGGCCCAGCTGTCCCAGGAGCACCGCCGCGTCCTGGTGCTGCGGGAACTGAACGGCCTGTCCTATCGGGAGATTGGGGACATCCTGGGCCTGTCCGAGGGCACCGTCAAGTCCCGCCTGGCCCGGGCCCGGCTGGCTTTGGCAAATTATTTGAGAGACAGCGGGAACTTTTCTCGCTGATCTGCGTCTAATCAAGCAAAGACAACCCACGCAGCAAAGGAGGGTCAACGGTATGGAGCATGAGGAATACCTGGAATGGATGAGCGCCGCACTGGACGGACAGCTCCCCCCTGCCCAGCGCATTCAGCTGGAAGAACATCTGCGCACCTGCCCATCCTGTGCCCAGCTGTATGAGGAGCTGTCCCAACAGAGCGCCGCCCTGCGGGGCCTGGACTGCCCCCTCCCGCCCCACCTGCACGAGAATATTTTGAACCAGCTGCCCCTCCAGGTGTCTCAGCCCCGCCCACGGCAAATGTGGAAGGTATTTGCCCCTCTGGCCGCTTGCCTGGCTCTGGTGGCGGCGCTGGGCTATGCCTCCCTTTCCCGCCCCGGAGCCGACACCCCCTCCATGGCAGCCCGCTCCGATCCCGGCCTGGCCCCGGCGGTATATTCCATCCAGCCCCAGGATCTGGCCGTTCCCGGCGGGGACACGGTGCTCCTCCTCTCCGCCCCCCTGTCCCAGTCCGGCCAGGAGCTCCTGACCGATCTGCCCACCACCACCTTGGAGGGAGGCTTCCTGTGCTGCGTCGTCGGCCCGGACACCGCCCAGGCCGTGACAGATCTCTTGCATCAGACCGGCCAGGGATATACCCAGTCGGCAGCCGCCGCCCCCGACGGCAGCGGCGACACCGCCATTGTCTGGCCGGCGGCCTGAACGCGCCCAATTTGGTGATTTCCTCTAAAAATTATCCTACAACCTCAAACTTTTTTCACCACCCTGATGCAGGTTTTGCCCTCGGGCAAAACCTGCATTTTCCCTTCTCCCACAACATCAGTAAACCCTTTCCCCTTTACTGTTTTTTCCTGATCTTTTGCAATAGTGCAAAAAAGTTTTCGTCATTTTGTCAAATAACCATTGCAAATCATTTCGCTCCATTGTATAATTCATTCAAGCCCCACCCTCAGGGATGGAGCAAATGGCAAAGATTAAGGAGTGGAAGAAACATGAGCTATTCTCCGCATTCAATTCGAAACATCTGTCTGTTGGGTCACGGTGGTAACGGAAAGACCACCCTGGTGGAGAGCTTCCTGCGTACGACCGGCGTCATCGACCGTCTGGGTAAGACCTCCGACGGCAACACCGTCAGCGACTACGATCCCGAGGAAATCAAGCGTCAGATCTCCATCTCCGCCTCTGTGATCCCTGTGGAATATAATGGCTGCAAAATCAACGTGCTGGACACTCCGGGCAACTTCGACTTCACCGGTGAGGTGGCCGAGTGCCTGTCCGTGGCCGATGCCGGCATTCTGGTGTGCGCTGCCAAGGGCGGCCTGTCCGTGGGCACCGAGCGGGCCTGGAAGATGCTCAACGAGCGCAAGCTGCCCCGTTTGGTGTACATCTCCAAGATGGACGAGGACAACGTGGACTTCAACTCCGCCTTTGACACCCTGCGCGACCACTTTGGTAAGAACATCGCCCCCATGGTGGTGCCCATCTGGGACGAAAACAAGAAGGTCACCGGCATCGCCGACGTGCTGCACAAGCGTGCCTTTGAGCTCCATGACGGCAAGCGCGTGGAGATTGAGGTTCCCGAGGACAAAGTTCCCGTCATCGAGGAAATCTACGAAAAGCTCATGGAGTCCGTGGCGGAGACCAGTGAGGAGTTCATGGATAAGTATTTCTCCGGCGAGCCCTTTACCTACGCCGAGGTGGTGCAGGGGCTTAAGACCGGCGTGCGGGACGGCTCCATCATCCCCGTGCTGTGCGGCTCCGCCTACACCGGACTTGGCACCATGATGCTGCTGGATCTGATCATCGACCTGCTGCCCACCCCTCTGGAGGGCATTCCCGCCACCGGCACCGACCGGGAGGGCGAGCCCGCGGAGTTTATCGTCTCTCAGGGCGCCGTGCCTGCCGCCTATGTCTTTAAGACGGTGGCCGATCAGTACGGTAAGTTCTCCTTCGTCAAGGTACTCTCCGACCACCTGTCCCCCGATATGACCCTGGTGGACACCAACACCGGCAGCAACGAAAAGCTGGGCCGCCTGTATGTCATGTGCGGCAAGAAGAGCACCGAGGTCAAGGAGCTCCTCTGCGGTGACATCGGCGCCATCGGCAAGATGGATAAGGTCAAGACCGGGGACACCCTGTGTGACGCCCGCAAATTTATGAAGCTGGATCCCATCCCCTTCGCCGAGCCCAACTACTCCAAGGCCATCGCCCCCAAGGTCCGTGGTCAGGAGGACAAGATCGCTGCCGGTCTGGCCCGGCTCAATGAGGAGGATCCCACCTTCCATGTGGTCAACAACGCCGAGACCCACCAGATGGTGGTGACCACCGCCGGAGACATCCAGATGGACGTATTGGTCAGCAAGCTCAAGAGCCGCTTCGGTGTGGAAGTGGTGCTCAGCGAGCCCCGGGTGGCCTATCGTGAAAAGATCCGCAAGAGCGTGTCCAAGCAGGGCCGCCATAAGAAGCAGACCGGCGGTTCCGGCCAGTTCGGCGACGTGTGGATCCGCTTTGAGCCCGGCGAGAAGGAAGAACTGGAGTTCTGCGAAGAGGTGTTCGGCGGCTCCGTGCCCAAGAACTTCTTCCCCGCCGTGGAAAAGGGTCTGCGGGAGGCCTGCCTCCACGGTGTGCTGGCCGGCTACCCGGTGGTAAACCTGAAGGCCACCCTGTACGATGGAAGCTACCACCCGGTGGACTCCTCGGAAATCGCCTTTAAGACCGCAGCTCAGCTGGCCTACAAGGCCGCCCTGCCCGAGGCCTCCCCCGTGCTCATGGAGCCGGTGGGTGAGCTGAAGGTCACCGTCCCCGACAACTACATGGGTGACGTCATCGGCGATCTGAACAAGCGCCGTGGCCGTGTCATGGGCATGGATCCCACCAACGACGGCAGCCAGGTCATCACCGCTGAGGTCCCCATGGCTGAGATGATGACCTACGCCATCGACCTGCGGGCCATGACCCAGTCCCGCGGCTCCTTCGTGTTCCACTTCGTCCGCTATGAGGACTGTCCCCCTGCCGCCCAGGAGAAGGCCATTGCCGCCGCCAAGGCCATGGCCGAGGAATAAGTTTAACTTTGCATCCATCCTCTTGTGCCATGCCGTGTTCCTCCCACGGCATGGCACAATTTTATCTGGGATGGTATTCCCTGCCGCTGTTTGGCGCCGCCGCCCATTCTTTACAAGACTTTTCCTTGCATCTTGTCGGGGAATGTGGTATATTTGGTGACAATACCCAAGCACATAAGAAAAGAGAAAAGATTGAGGAGTGATGATTCCGTGTTGGGTGATGACAGTATAGTTCTGTTGGTTGTATTGGTTTGTATGGTGGTGATGAGCGCCTATTTCTCCGCCACCGAAACTGCGTTTACCTCCCTCAACCGCATCCGGCTCAAAAGCCGCGCGGACAACGGAGACGCCCGAGCCGCCCGTGTGCTGGCCCTGGCTGAAAAATACGACCTGCTCCTGTCCACCATCCTGATTGGCAATAACATTGTCAACAATGTGGCCACCACCCTGTCCGCAGTGCTGTTCATTGACCTGCTGGGCAAGACCACAGGCCCCGCCGTGTCCACCGTGGTGCTCACCATCGTGATTTTGATTTTCGGCGAGGTCTCCCCCAAGAGCTTGGCAAAAGAATCCCCGGAGCGCTTCGCGCTCTTCTCCGCCCCCATCCTCCGGGTGTTTATGGTCATCCTCACCCCCGCCACCTTCTTCTTTGCCCTGTGGAAGAAGCTGTTGTCTAAAATTTTCCGCACCAAGGAGGATGTGGGCATCACCAACGAGGAGCTGGTGACCATGGTCACCGAGGCAGAGGACCAGGGTGGCCTGGATGCCGAGGAGAGCCAGCTCATCTGTTCGGCCATCCGCTTCGACGATCTGGAGGCCTCGGACATTCTCACCCCCCGGGTGGACATCGTGGCCCTGGAGGACACCGCCACCATGGAGGAGGCCACCGCCCTCTTCGCCCAGGAGGGGTATTCCCGGATGCCGGTGTACCACGAGTCCCTGGACAACGTGGTGGGCGTCATTCACCAAAAGGACTTGTTCGCCGCCCGCTACCACGGGCGCACCCAGCTGGCCCCCCTCATTCATCCCGTGCTCCACGTCACCACTTCCACCAAAATTGACGATCTGATGCGCCAATTCCAGCGTACCAAGACCCACATGGCCATCGTGGTGGACGAGTACGGCGGTACCGAGGGCCTGCTCACCATGGAGGACGTGGTGGAGGAACTGGTGGGCGACATCTGGGACGAACACGACGAGGTGGTGGAGCAGTTCCGGCCCCAGCCCGACGGCAGCTACCTCATCTCCTGCTCGGCCAACCTGGACGATCTGTACGACCTGTTCTCGGTCACCGGCTCCTGCGACGCCGCCACCGTCTCCGGCTGGGTGCTGGAGCAGATGGGCCGGATCCCCGACGTGGGAGACCACTTTACCTGGCAGAACCTGGATGTGACCGTCACCAATGTGGAACATCACCGGGTGCTGGAGGTCTTGGTGAAGAAAATTCCCCAGGAAACCGAAGAATAAACACGCAAAAAGAGGAGGCTTCCGTGCCTCCTCTTTTTATCTTTGCATTCCATCCTGAGGAATTCGTCGTCCTCATGGCTTCTCATCCAAACAGCCACTTCACCGCCCAGCTGGCGGCAAGAAACCCCGCCGCATCCGCGCACAGGGCCGCCGGAATGGCGTAGCGGGTACGATGGATTTTTGCCGCCCCAAAGTACACCGCCACCGTGTAAAAGGTGGTCTCGGTGGAGCCCAGCATCACCGCCGCTGTCCGCCCCACCAGGGAGTCGGGACCGTAGTTCTCTATCAGTTCCGCGCCCAGGCCCAGGGCCGCCGAGCCGCTGATGGGCCGCACCACCAGCAGTCCCACCATCTGGGGCGGGATGCCCACCCACCCCAACAGCGGAGCAATGGCCCCCTCCAGCAGTTCCAGAGCCCCGGAGGCCCGCAGCATATACACCCCGCACAGCAGCCCCACCAGGGACGGCACCATACGCACCGCCGTGCGCAGGCCCTCGCCGCCCCCCTCTACCAGGGTGGACCAAACATCCACCCCACGGCTCACCCCCCAGGCCGTCACCCCCAGCAGAATGCAGGGTACCACCATGGACATCACGGGCCCCTCACCTCCACATCCGAGCCATCACCTTGGCCGCCACGATTCCCACCGTCACCGACACCGCCGAGGCCAGCCACACCGCCGGAAGGATGTCAAAGGCGGACACACTCCCCGCCGCCTGGCGGATGCTGGCCACCGTAGCGGGAATAAGTTGGATGGAGGCGGTGTTGCACACCACCAGCATACACAGGCTGTCACTGGCCACGCCGCCAGCCCCCTCCGCCATCAGCTGGGCCGCCCGCATCCCCAACGGGGTGGCCGCATTGCCCAGTCCCAGCAGATTGGCCGCCACATTGGCACTCACCGCTCCCATGATTCGCTCATCTCCGCTGTGTTGCGGGTAGAGCCGGGAGAGCACAGGGCGCAGACAACGGGACAACCCGCCCACCAGGCCGCTTTTCTCCATCACCTTCATGACCCCCATCCACAGGCACATCACCCCCACCATGGCCAGGCACAGCTCCACCCCGGCGTTGGCTCCCTCCAGCGCCGCCCCTGCCACCTCATCCATCCGCCCGGTGGCCGCTCCGCACAGGATGGACGCCCCCACCATGACCATCCAGATCCACGACATGGCCATCCTTCCACCCCCTCATTTCTCTATCCATATGTTGACCCAGTATCTTCCATTCCGTCCTCGACAATTTTCTTGGAAATTTATTATACTTCTTTTAATTTTATACTTTTTCGATTGACAAGATTATACAATGTGTTATAATAGGATTGCTTCGTGAAAGTGCACATTTTGTAAGGAGGACTTCACACATGAAATCTACTGGAATTGTCCGCAAAGTGGACGAGTTGGGCCGTATCGTGCTGCCCATTGAGCTGCGCCGCACCCTGGACATTGCGGAACGTGACGCCCTGGAAATTTACGTGGACGGTGGCTCTATCGTGCTGAAGAAGTACGAGCCCGCCTGTATCTTCTGCGGAGAATCTTCTGATATCACCACTTTCAAGGGAAAGAACATCTGTGCTTCCTGCTTGCGCGAATTGGAAGGAAAGTGAACATATTTTCACACAAAAACCCCGGTGGGAACAGTTTCCACCGGGGTTTTTTGTCATTTTTTGTCTAATTTCTCCAGGAAATAAAGCTTTATTTTTATACTATTTGTAATCACTTTCCCAGGCTCAAATCGTACAGCTGTCGCTTCTTCATGCCAAATTCCTCTCCCGCCTTGGCACAGGCCTCCTTCAGCGACAGGCCCTCTTCCCGCAGCTGGGCCACCCGCTCCAGAGCGGCTTGGGGGTCGGCCTGGGGAGCCGGAGCCTCCGGCGCCCCTTCCACCACCAGGACGTATTCCCCTCTGGGCGGTCGGCTGGCACAGTCGGCCAAGGCCTGGCCCACCGTGGTACGCGCCACTTCCTCATGGAGTTTGGTCAGCTCCCGACACAGGGCGATGCGCCGCTCTGTGCCAAACACCGCTGCAAAGTCCTTTAGCGTGTCCTCCAGCTTGTGGGGGGCCTCGTAGAAGATCATGGTGCGCGGCTCCCCCCTCAGGCTGTCCAGATGCGCCCGGCGATTTTTCTTATTTTGAGGTAAAAACCCCTCAAAGGTAAAGCGGGCGGTGGGCAATCCGGACACGGACAGGGCGCAGATGAGGGCGCAGGGACCGGGGATAGCCTCCACGCAAATCTCATGCTGAGCACACAGGGCCACCAGATCCTCCCCAGGGTCAGAAATGGCGGGGGTGCCGGCGTCGGTGACCAGGGCGCAGCTCTCCCCTGCCAGCAGACGCTGAACAATGGCGGGCCCGGCTGTGGAACCGTTGTGGCGGTGGTAGCTGACCATGGGCTTTTTCAGGCCCAGATGGTTGAGCAGCTTCACCGTCACCCGGGTATCCTCGGCGGCCAGAAAGTCCACTTCTGCCATGGTGTCCGCCATACGCCGGGAGATGTCCCCCAAATTTCCGATGGGGGTGGGAACCAGATACAATTTACCGCTCATGGCTGTTCTCTCACTTTCCCGGCGTGGCCGCCGCTGCGCCCTTCATGGTCAGGGAGATGCGCTTTTTCTTCTCATCCACCTCTTTGACCCACACCGTCACCACGTCTCCCACGGACAGCACCTGGGAGGGGTGCTTGAGGAAGCGGTCGCAAATCTGGCTGATGTGTACCAGACCGTCCTGGTGCACTCCGATGTCCACAAAGGCGCCGAAGTCGATGACGTTGCGCACGGTGCCCTTGAGTTCCATGCCCGGCTTCAGGTCCTTGATGTCCAGCACATCGGTGCGCAGCACCGGGGCGGGCAGCTCGTCCCGGGGGTCACGCCCCGGCTTCATCAGCTCCCCGGCCACGTCCAGCAGGGTGGGCACGCCCACGCCACAGGCCTGGGCAGCTCGTTCCACCCCGTACTCTTTCAGCTTTTCCATCAAATCCTGCAACGCCCCTGCCTTCACCTGCTCCAGGGTGTATCCACACAGCTCCAGCAGCTTCTGGGCGGCATCATAGCTCTCGGGGTGGACAGCGGTGTTGTCCAGGGGGGATTTGCTCTCGGGCACCCGCAAGAATCCGGCGCACTGTTCAAAGGCCTTGGGCCCCAGCTTGGGCACCTTCAAAATCTGCTTGCGGGTGGTGAAGGGGCCGTTCTCCTCCCGGTACTTGACGATGTTCTTGGCGGTGGTCTGGGTCAGGCCCGCCACCCGGGCCAACAGAGGCGCAGAGGCGGTATTCACATCCACGCCTACCCCGTTGACACAGTCCTCCACTACCCCGTCCAGGGCCTCCCCCAGACGGGCCTGGGGCATATCGTGCTGGTACTGGCCCACGCCAATGCTCTTGGGGTCGATTTTCACCAGCTCTGCCAGGGGGTCCTGAAGGCGGCGGGCAATGGACACCGCCGAGCGCAGGTTCACGTCATAGTCCGGGAACTCCTCCGCGGCCAGCTTGGAGGCGGAATACACCGACGCCCCCGCCTCATTGACCATCATATAGGTGACCCCGCAGTTCAATTTTCCAATCATCTCCACCGCCATCTGCTCCGTCTCCCGGCTGGCGGTGCCGTTGCCGATGGCGATGTGCTGGACGTGGTGCTTTTTCACCAGGGCGGAGAGCTTGGCAATGGCCTCCTGCCTGCCCCGCTCCCCGTGGGTGGGGTAGACCACGGTGGTGTCCAGCACCTTGCCGGTGGGGTCGATGACCGCCACCTTACACCCCATACGGTAGCCGGGGTCCAGACCCATGGTCACATGGCCCTTCACCGGCGGCTGCATCAGCAGCGGCTTCAGGTTGAGGGCAAACTGTCCAATGGCACCTTCCGAGGCCTTTTCGGTGAGGTCGCTGCGCACCTCCCGCTCCAGGGATGGGGCGATGAGGCGGCGGTAGGCATCCTCGGCGGCAGCCTTCACAAAGGCCATGGCGGGAGTGCCGGGGCGCACCACCTGGCGGCGAATGGCGATGAGCGCCTCCTCCTCGTCCATATCCACCGACACCTTCAAAATGTCCTCCCGCTCCCCTCGGTTGATGGCCAGAACCTGGTGGCCCATCACCTTACTCACCGGGGCGGAGAAGTCGTAATAGAGCCGATACACGCTGTCTTCCGGCTCCTTGGCAGCCGCCTTGGACACCAGCATCGCCTTTTTGGCGTAGAGGGCCCGGAGCGCCTTGCGGATGTCCGCATCGTCGGAGATCCACTCCGCCACAATATCAGAGGCCCCCTGCAAAGCCGCCTCCACATCCTCCACGCCCTGCTCCTCGTTGACAAAGTCCAGGGCCAGCTTCTCCGGGTCAGGGCAGTCCCGCTTCTGGGCATAGAGGGTCTGGGCCAGGGGCTCCAGCCCCTTCTCTTTGGCCATGGTGGCCCGGGTGCGCCGCTTTTGCTGGTAAGGGCGGTACAGGTCCTCCACCTCCGCCAGGGTCTGGGCGGCGTCAATGGCCTGGGCCAGCTCATCGGTGAGCTTGCCCTGGTTGTCGATGGCGGTCTTCACCTCTTGGCGGCGCTTGTCCAGCCCCCGCAGGTATTGCAGCCGGTCGGCCAGCTGCCGGATGAGCTGGTCATCCATTCCGCCGTGGAGTTCTTTGCGGTAGCGGGCAATAAACGGCACCGTGTTGCCCTCGTCCAGGAGAGTGATCACATTTTCCACATACTTGGCCGGGACAGACAGCTCCCGGGCCAGGCGTTCTATCATCAGTTCCATGGGTATACTCCTTTATTCCAGGCCGCTTTCCCGGCTGAGCCAGTCCATGCACCAGGCTACCATCCGGTCACAGTGGCACTTGCGCTCCTCGCCCCGCTCGGCCGCCGCTTTCAGCAGCTGGGCACAGTTGACGTCGCCGTTGGCCTGGCGAAACTCCCGCAGCAGCTGCACCCGCTTCTCCTGGGGCATTCCCAGTCCGCCCATGGCCACAAAGGCCCCGCTGATGGCGCCGCACATAGACCCACAGCCCATGCCCGCCCCAAAGTTCAAGGTCAGGGCGTTGGCCTGCTCCTCACTCACTCCCACGTCCCCGGCAAAGGGGATGAGCACCGACTGGGCGCAGTTGTAGTGTACCTGGGTGTCGGCCCGCAGAGCCTTGCTGTGTTCTTTTCTTGTCATGGTTCTTCGCTCCATTTCCTAAAATCAATGAAAAATATCCGGGTTGTCCCGGAACATATGCTCAACCCGCCGCCGCAGCGGGCGGTGTTCCTCCCGTTTCAGATCCGGGTCCCCCTCCACCAGCTCCTGGGCTGCTTGACGGGCCTGGTTCAAAAGCTCCAAATCGGAGGCAAAGTCCGCCACCTTCAGCTGGGGCAGACCGTGCTGCCGCTGGCCGAAGAAGTCGCCGGGGCCTCGCAATCTCAAATCCTCCTGGGCGATGCGGAACCCGTCGGTGGTCTGGGTGAGCACCCGCAGCCGCTGACGGGCGGTCTCACTGCGGCTGGAGGAGACCAACACGCAATAGCTCTCGTGCTGTCCACGGCCCACCCGGCCCCGCAGCTGGTGAAGCTGGGAGAGCCCGAAGCGGTCTGCATTCTCCACAATCATCAGGGTGGCGTTGGGCACATCCACCCCCACCTCAATGACGGTGGTGGACACCAGCACCTGGATCTCCCCGGCGGCAAAGGCAGACATGATGGCCTCCTTGTCCTTTCCCTTCATCTTCCCGTGGACAAAGCCCACCGAGAGGTCCGGGAACACCTGCTCCTGAAGGGTCTTGGCGTAGGTGGTCACCGCCTTCAGATCCATGGCAGGAAAGAGGGAGGTCTGTCCCTCCTCCTCTCCCCCACCGATCTCCTCCACGGCGGGGCACACCAGGTACACCTGCCTGCCCGCTGCCACCTGGGCCCGGACAAAGCCATACATCCGCTGCCGCTTGTCCTCCCCCACCACATAGGTGGACACCGGAGTGCGGCCGGGAGGCAGCTCGTCGATGATGGACACCTCCATGTCCCCGTAGATCATCAGGGCCAGGGTGCGGGGAATGGGAGTGGCGGACATCACCAGCACATGGGGCGGGGTCTCGCCCCCCTTGGCCGCCAGCGCCCCCCGCTGGGCTACCCCGAAGCGGTGCTGCTCGTCGGCGATTACCAGGCCCAGCTTGTGGTACGCCACCCCCTGGGAAAAGAGGGCGTGGGTGCCCACCAGCACCTGAATGTCTCCCTGGGCCAATTCCTGGAGCAGTTTTTTCCGCCCCGCCCCCTTCACCGACCCGGTGAGCAGCTCCACCCGGATGCCGCTGGGCCCCAACAGGGCGGACAGGGTGCGGAAGTGCTGCTCGGCCAGCAGCTCGGTAGGGGCCATCAGGGCGCACTGCACCCCGCTCAGGGCCGCCGCCCACGCCCCGTAGGCCGCCACCGCCGTCTTACCTGAGCCCACATCCCCCTGTACCAGCCGGTTCATGCTCTGCCCCGAGGTGACGTCGCGGAAGATGTCCTCCATGGCCCGCTTCTGGGCCCCCGTGGGGGTGAACGGGAGCAGTGTACAGAACTCCGCCGGGGCATGGGGGGAAAATTGCAGCCCATCAAAGTGCTGCCGCCGTCCTTTCAGCATGGCCAGACCGCAGGTGAGGGTCATGAGCTCCTCAAAGATCAGGCGTTTTCGGGCGCTCTCCAGCCCCTCAAAGTTCTGGGGAAAGTGGATGTTGGACAGGGCAAACTCCTGCTGGCACAGCCCGTACCGCTGCCGCACCCACAGGGGGAGCACCTCCTCCACTCCGGGCGCCACCTGATCCACCGCCAGCCGGGCCAGGCTCAGCATCAGCGCGTTGTGGACCCCCGCTGTCAGAGGGTAGACGGGGACAATGCGCCCAGTGTACTTTTCCTCCCCCTCCTTTTCAAAGAGGGGATTGACCATGGAGATGCCCCGGCCCTGCCGCTCTGCCTTGCCGTAAAAGATGTAGGTGTCCCCGGGGGAAAAGGCATGGCGCAGGTAGCTCTGGTGGAAAAAGGTCAGGTTCAGGGTGCCCGTCTCGTCCACGCACTTGACCTTTACCAGTTCCACCCCGCTGCGCGCCCGGGACAGCTGGGGAGACTGGGCGATCATGGCCTTCACGCAGCACAGCTCCCCCTCCGGGGCCTCCCGCACGGAAAACACCCTGCGCCGGTCCTCGTAGCGGAGGGGAAAATGCCACAGCACGTCCCCCAGCCGCTCCAATCCCAGCTTGGCCAGCTTGCCGCTACGCACCGGCCCCACCCCGGGAAGGGATGCCAGGGCCACATTCGCCCCCTGCTCCATCCGTCTCACCTCCATATCCCGGTATTTGCTCGCTCAGAGGCTCTATTGTACCACATTCCTCTCCTCCTGACCACCCCCATCCCCCGTACATCTGTCTTTGTACGGCGGACTTTTGTCTGTTTGACCCAACTTCTCCGGGATGAACCGGGTTTTCATGTCAGATTTGCTAAGTTTATTGAAATGCGGCCGTTCTCCGTTGCAATAGGGAAATTTTCGCTCTATAATGTACTTTATCACCCAATCTTACTGACCAATAAGGAGGAATGATTGTGGCTCAGCAATTCTCCAAGGTCCTGGCCGCCAACCGGGGCGAGATCGCCATTCGCATCTTCCGCGCCTGTCACGACTTAGGCCTGCACACGGTGGCCATGTATTCCAACGAGGACACCAATTCCATGTTCCGCATCAAGGCCGACGAGGCCTATCTCATCGGGGAGAACCAGTCCCCCCTGGGCGCTTATCTGGACATTCCCGCCATCATCGACCTGGCCAAACGCCGGGGCGTCACTGCCATCCACCCCGGATACGGTTTCCTGTCCGAGAATGCCGACTTTGCCCGGGCCTGTGAGCAAAACGGCATTAAGTTCATCGGCCCTCCCTCCCACGTCCTGGCCCAGATGGGGGACAAGCTGGCGGCAAAGGCCACCGCCATCGCCTGCCACGTGCCCATCATCCCCGGCTCCACCCAGCCTTTGAAGGACGCCGACGAGGCGGTGGAGAAGGCAGTCAGCTACGGCTTCCCCATCATTCTCAAGGCCGCAGCCGGCGGCGGCGGGCGCGGGATGCGCCGCTGCGACAGCGTAGAGGATGTGCGCCGGGAGTTTGAGTTGGTGAAAAACGAGGCCCGCAAGGCCTTTGGCAACGAGGACATCTTCATCGAGAAGTTCCTGGTGGAGCCCAAGCACATCGAGGTACAGATTTTGGCTGACGAGCACGGCAACGTGGTGCACCTGGGGGAGCGGGACTGCTCCCTCCAACGCCGCTACCAGAAAGTGGTGGAGTACGCCCCCGCCTGGTCGGTACCTCAGGACACCGTGGAGGCCCTGCGGGCGGACGCCGTGAAGATCGCCAAGCACGTAGGCTATGTCAACGCCGGCACCGTGGAATTCCTGGTGGACGGTAAGACGGGGCAGCACTATTTCATCGAGATGAACCCCCGCATCCAGGTGGAGCACACCGTCACCGAGATGGTCACCGGGGTGGATCTGGTGCGGGCTCAGATTCTCATCGCCGAGGGGCACCCCCTCTCTCACCCCGCCATCGGCCTGGCCCGACAGGAGGACCTGCGCATCTATGGCTACTCCATCCAGTGCCGGGTCACCACCGAGGACCCCTCCAACAACTTCGCCCCCGACACCGGCAAAATCTCCGCCTACCGCTCCAGCGGCGGCTTCGGCGTGCGTCTGGACGGCGGCAACGCAGCTGCCGGGGCTGTCATCTCTCCCTACTACGACTCTCTGCTGGTGAAGGTCACCACCTGGGACAACACCTTCGAGGGTGCCTGCCGCCGGGCCACCCGTGCGGTGAACGAGGAGCACGTGCGAGGGGTCAAGACCAACATCCCCTTCGTCACCAACATCCTCAACCACCCCGCCTTCCGGGCCGGGGCCTGCCACACCAAGTTCATCGATGACACCCCCGAGCTGTTTGAAATTGAAAACAGCCGGGACCGGGCCACCAAGGTCTTGAAGTACATCGCTCAAATTCAGGTGGACAACCCGGACACCGAGCGCAAGCAGTACCACAAGCCCCGCTTCCCCACCCCCACCGGCAAGCCCCTCCACGGTCTCAAGCAGCTGCTGGATGAAAAGGGCCCCGAGGCGGTGAAGGAGTGGGTGCTGGGTCAGAAAAAGCTGCTCATCACCGACACCACCATGCGGGACGCCCACCAGTCCCTTCTCTCCACCCGGATGCGCACCCGGGATATGCTCCACGGGGCGGAGGGCACCGCTGAGATCCTTCAGGACTGCTTCTCCCTGGAGATGTGGGGCGGGGCCACCTTCGACACCGCCTATCGCTTCCTCCACGAGTCCCCCTGGGACCGTCTGGAACAGCTGCGGGAGAAGATCCCCAACATCCCCTTCCAGATGCTGCTGCGGGGCTCCAACATGGTGGGCTACGCCAACTTCCCCGACAACCTGGTGCGGGAGTTTGTGCGGGAGGCCGCCCGAGAGGGCATCGACATCTTCCGGGTCTTTGACTCGCTGAACTGGATTCCCGGCATGGAGGTGGCCATGGAGGAGGTCCTGCGCCAGAACAAGGTGCTGGAGGCCACCATGTGCTACACCGGTGACATTCTGGACCCCAAGCGGGACAAGTATACCTTAAAATACTATGTGGATATGGCCAAGGAGCTGGAGCGCCGGGGCGCCCATACCCTGTGCATCAAGGATATGTCCGGCCTGCTCAAGCCTTACGCGGCCAAAAAGCTCATCACCACCCTCAAGCAGGAGGTGGGGCTGCCCATCCACCTGCACACCCACGACACCACCGGAAACCAGGTGGCCACCTACCTCATGGCCGCCGAGGCGGGGGTGGACATTGTGGATTGCGCCACCGCCTCCCTGTCCAGCCTCACCAGCCAGCCCTCCCTCTCCGCCGTGGTGGCGGCTGTGGAGGGCCAGGAGCGGGACACCGGACTGGACCTGCGGGAGATCCAGCGGCTGGACAACTACTGGGCGGACGTGCGCCTGCGCTACGCCAACTTCGACGAGGGCCTCAAGAGTCCCACCACCGACATCTACCGCTACGAGATTCCCGGCGGACAGTACACCAACCTGTATCCCCAGGTGGTCTCTCTGGGCCTGGGCTCCCGCTTTGACGAGGTCAAGGAGATGTACAAGACCGTCAACGATATGCTGGGCGACCTGGTGAAGGTGACGCCCTCCTCCAAGATGGTGGGAGATCTGGCCATCTTTATGGTGCAAAACGACCTGACCCCCGAGAACATTGTGGAGCGGGGCAAGAGCCTCTCCTTCCCCGACTCGGTGGTGAGCTACTTCAAGGGTATGATGGGCCAGCCCGCCTGGGGCTTCCAGCCAGAGGGCCTCCAGGAGGTTGTACTCAAAGGCGAAAAGCCCATCACCTGCCGTCCCGGTCTGCTGCTGCCCCCTGTGGACTTTGACGCCGTGCGGGAAGAGATGACCCGCTTCATGGAGCCCGAGTACATCAACACCCGGGCCATGCTCTCCTACTGCCTGTTCCCCAAGGTGTATGAGGACTACCGCCGTCACCGCCAGGAGTACGGCTACATCACCCGCATGAGCAGCCATGTATTCTTCAACGGCATGGCCATCGGTGAGACCAACAAGATCAACATTGAGGACGGTAAGACCCTGGTCATCAAGTACCTGGGGCTGGGCGACCAGAACGACGACGGCACCCGCACCGTCAACTTTGAGCTCAACGGCACCCGCCGAGAGGTGGCCGTGCCGGACAAGCGGGCAGAAGTGAAGGGCAAGGTGGTGGTCATGGCCGACCCCGCCGACAAGAGCCAGGTGGGCTCCTCCATCCCCGGTATGGTGTCCAAGGTGGCGGTGAAGCCCGGCGACACCGTGGAGGAAAACCAGGTGGTGGCCGTCATCGAGGCCATGAAGATGGAGACCTCGGTGGTGGCCCGCATGGCCGGCGTGGTAGACCAGGTGTTCATCACCGACGGCACCAGTGTCAAGGCCGGCGAACTGCTGATGACCATCAAAGTCAAATAAACATCCCGCATGATCCATGGAGGAGATTCCACAATGGGAATCTCCTCCATGATTTTTCCATCCTCTGGTATATCGTTTCCACCTCCTGTCCAAAATAGCCGTGGAGGTGTTATTATGAACCAGAAACCGAATTTATGGCAGAGAGCCGTGGAATTTGTCACGGGGAAAGGATTTTATCTCGCTGTGCTGGTGTGCGTCATGGCCATCGGCCTGTCCGCCTACTTCCTCATCCAGGGGGTGCGCAGCACCATGCCTCAGTTGGCAGACAAGGCGGCCTCCAGCACAGCCACCATCACCGTCACGCCCAAGGTGGTCCCCACCCCTCGCCCCACCGCAACGCCGGCTCCCACTCCATCCCCCACCGTTGCGCCTACTCCTGCTCCCTCAGCCGCTCCCCAGGAAACCGTGGCTGAGTACTCCTGGCCGGTGAGCGGGACAGTGATCTCCACCTTCTCCGTGGAAGCCCTGTCCTACAACGATACCATGGGAGACTGGCGCACCCATGACGGTGTGGACATCGCCTCTTCCCTGGGCACCCGGGTACAGGCCACCGCCAAGGGTGTGGTGAGCCAGGTGTACGACGACGAGGTGATGGGCGTCACCGTAGTGGTGGACCACGGCAACGAGTTGTACAGCGTCTACTCCAATCTGGCCGAAAATCCCCCGGTCAAGGTGGGGGACGCTGTGGCTTCCGACACCGTTGTGGGTGAAATCGGCGATACCGCCGTGGCAGAGAGCGGAAAAGAACCCCACCTGCACTTTGCCATGTACGAAGGCAATGACGCCGTCAACCCCGAGGAATATCTGGGACAGTGAAAAACAGGGATGCACGAGGAAATCATTCGTGCATCCCTGTTTTGTACTTAGTTCTCCATGTGCCGGCCCAAAAATGCCGCTGCCAGCTGGGCCATTTTCTCCTCTGTCTCCCCCACCGGCACATCTCCGTGGAGCAGCAGCACGCTGCCCATCACATCTCCATGGCTGACAATGGGGTGTGCGATCTCCACCAGGTAGCGCCCATCTCCCTCCAAAACCGGGAAGTCGCTCCCGCCACCCCGCACACTTTTCCGCTGCTCCATGGCGTCCTCCAGCCGGGTGGATACGGTGCGCTCCAGCAGTTCCTTTTTGGGCACCCCACCGGCGGCAATACAGCAGTCCCGGTCTGTCACCACCACCGGAACGCTGAGCACCCGGTACATGATCTCACACAGGTTTCCGGCCAGCTCTGTCATGTCCTCCAGTTGGGAGTACTTGCGGAAAATCACACCCCCTTCCCGGTCGGTATAGATCTCCAGGGGGTCACCGTCACTGACAACATTGGCATGGAACACCTTGTCCAGGTGCTTGTTAGACTCCTGAACGATGGTGACCGATGA
Organism: Candidatus Enterenecus avicola; assembly: GCA_018715985.1. Taxonomy (GTDB): domain Bacteria; phylum Bacillota; class Clostridia; order Oscillospirales; family Oscillospiraceae; genus Enterenecus; species Enterenecus avicola. The sequence goes on along the minus strand of DVKO01000073.1, from coordinate 1,674 downwards.
GATATGCCCCATGCCCTCATTAAAATTTACGGCGCCCTCCAGGGTCCCCGAGCGGAGTATGGCGTCCACGTCCGATTGCAGCTGGATCTCCAAGTGGTCCTCATAGACCTTGATCTGCCGGATGATCAGCTCCAGGTCGTTGCGCTCCAAGGTGTCCTTGCTGAGAATATCGTCAAAGACCTCCATGGCGGTGCGAGCGGCTCGGTTGACCTGGGTGATGGTGTTGCGCTTATCAGACAGCATTTCAATCTGGTGGCTGATGCCCTCAATTCGCTTTTGCAGATCTGCCTCCAGTTCATCATAGGTTTGCTCCAGCAACTCCTCCTGTTCCGGGTGCTTCATCAAGTCCCGGATGCGCTGGCGTTTGGTGACCTTCAGCTCTTCCTGGAGATCCACCAGCACCTCGGCCAGGTGGTCGGCGCTCTGCTCCGTCTCTGCCACATCCTCCTGCTCCCGGGCCAAGTCCTCATTGAGTCGCTGGAGCATCTCAGAGGAGTGATCCATCACCTGCCGGACATAACTTTTCAGCAGCTCGTCCAGCTTGTCCACCCGGATGTGGTGGGAGGTACATCCCGACCGCCCCCGCCGGTGGTAGGTGCCACAGGTGTAGGCGTTTTTCATATCCTTTCGGCTCATGGCAAACATGGGGCTGCCGCAGTCCCCGCACACCAGGAACCCGGAGTACACATTGTCGTACTTTTTCACCCCCCGGTAGTTGGAGGTGGTACGCATTTCCCGCAAGGCCCGGGTGGTGGCAAAGGTGCGGTAGTCGATGATGGCCTGGTGGTGGTTTTCAATGACGATATGCTCCCCCTCGTCCTGGCGCATCTCCTTGCCGTTGATCTTCTTGCGGGTATACTTCCCCTGGCGCAGAGTGCCGATATAAAAGTCGTTATCCAGAATGCCCTGCACCGTCACCAGGGACCAGCTCTGTTTCACTTCCCGGCGGTATTCCTTCCCTGCCGCTTCCTTTCGGGCGCGCTCATCCATACGGGCGGTGGGGATACCCTGGTCGGTGAGATAATTGGCGATCTTTTTATACCCCCATCCTTCCTCATTGTAGAGGCGGAAGATGGTGCGTACCACGTCCGCCTGGGTGGGAACGATCTCAAACTCCTGGCGGTCGTTGACAATGTACCCGTAGGGGGCGGCACAGATCCATTTGCCGTCTGCCTGCCGACGCTTGATGACGTTCTTCACCTTTTTGCTGGTGTCGGTGACGGGCATTTCGTTGATGAGAAATTGGAACTGGATTTTCAGCCAGTCATCGTCGTTGGGAAAGTCAATGCCGTCCCCAATGGAGATGATCCGTGCCCCGGCATCCCGCAAGTCCTCCAGCTCCACCAGTCCCCGGCTGTTGCGGCGGGAGAAGCGGGAGAAGTCCTTGACCACCAGGATGTCGTATTTGTGGCTCATCAGCCCGCGGCGCATGGCCTGGTAGCCCTCCCGCTGCTCGAAGGTGTAGCCAGAGCGGTCTCGGTCCTCGTAGAAGGTGAGGGTACTGCCCGGAAATTTCTGCCTTACAAAGTCCTGGATGATGGCCTTCTGGTTTTCAATGGACACGTTGTCCCGGTCCAGCTCCTCGTCCACCGAGATTCGGCAGTAGCCGGCGATGTCATAGGTTTCGATCACACCGCAATCCTCCTTTCAACAATATAGATAATTATATTTTTC
>DVKO01000012.1 GCA_018715985.1 Candidatus Enterenecus avicola | reverse complement strand
CGCTGAAATCTGACAACAGAAACACCGCAGTACCAAGGCCCCCTTGTGTAAAGGGGGCTGTCACCGTAGGTGACTGGGGGATTGTCTCTGGTGGGGAGTTAGGCAATCTACGTATTTTGCAACAGGCCCTTCTACTTTTTGTAGGATCGCTCCTTGTTGACAACCTATTCCATCTATGATATTGTCTAAATATCAACAAAAATGGAGTATAGCGGCAGTTTTATGCCATCGGAAGAAGAAAAGGGGCCGTCCCAACGCTGCTGCGGGGAGAGACGGGCTTTTTTGTATGTTTGACGCCAGAGTGTGCAGGAAAATGTGGGAGTTACTGGGACGTTTGAAAGAGATAGGAGGGCATATGAGGACAAAGAGAGCGATAGGCGGCGCCTTGGCCGGTCTGCTGCTGCTGACGGGCACGGGGGCGCTGGGCCACGCCTGGGCGGTGGCCATGGACGGAAACAGCCAGACGGAACAGGGCCAGACCGCCCAGGCGGTGAGCTTGAGCGCCACCGCCGCGTCGGTGGTGGACGCCGATCAGATGATGGAGGCCGCCGGGCTGGACGGCGACGTGGAGCTGGGGGAATATGCCGGCCCTGTGGAGGGGGAGGACACGGATGTCCAGCTGTGGGAGCCGGAGGCGGGGGTTTCCCTGCAATCGGTGGAGGAGGGGCAGGACTATGTGTTCCTGTCCGACCTGGACTTTGATCCCACCTCCCGGACCGGGTGGGGGGAGATCTCGCCCAACAAGGCCCCCAGCGGCGGCACCATTCAGCTGAAGGTGGAGGGCGAGGTGATCCCCTTCCCCAAGGGGGTGGGCGCCCACGCCAACTCGGAGCTGATCTACGACATCGGCGACTACTCGGACACCCTGACCCACCTCTCCTGCTACATGGGGGTGGATTACAGCCAGAACGGCAATGGCAACGGGGTCAAGTTCACCGTGTCCTATTCTGAGGACAAGAGTCAGTGGAAGCAAGTGTATGAAAGCCCGGTGGTGCTCTCCTCGGACAACGCCGTATATGTGAACCTGGACGTGTCCAAGCATCAGTACATCAAACTCACCGCCCTGGACAACGGCGCCAACGGCAACGACCACTCGGTGTACGGCGATCTGCGCCTGATGCGGGAGGGGTACGACCCGGCCGCAGAGGGGTATGACGGGCTGGACACCGTGGCGGAGTACGATGCCATTCTGTCTCAGAACTCTGTGGAGTACAACCTGGCCAACCACCGGGACATCATTCTCCGCCGGGAGTTTGTCAATCGCATGGGGTACAACACCATCCAGGCGGTGGTGAAGTCCCAGTCCAATGTGGCGGAGGCTCTGGACTGGCTGCTGGGTGATACTGATGCCTTGCAGCTGTTTTTGGAGGCCGGGTCCCTGTTCAACGGCTCCTCGGGCAAGACCCTCATGGCTCTGGGGGACCTGTACCAGGCGGCCCAGAACGACGTGGAAGACAGCGACGACGCCTATACCTACAAAAAGATGATGCTGGCCACGGCGGTGGCCTACTGCCGGGACATCAAGACCTACATGGTCAACTACGGCGGGGATGCCATCTCCTCCGACCCGGTGGAGAAGTACACCGCCATGAAATACCTCTATGACAACGGCTACTTTGCCCGGAAAGAGGAGTTCAAGACCTACCCCATGGAGCTGGTGCGGTATGTGATGGACGCCAAGATGGACGACAGCGAGATCCTGTGGCTGCGGGAGTACACCGAGAGCCGGTGCGCCGACCTCAATGACCGCATCAACGGCTACACCTTTGTCAACTATGTGAACACCTGGTACGACGATGGGGAATTTTACGACCCTGCCTATGAGAGCAAATGGGATGCCAAGTATGGGTTCCTGGAGTACGGGGTGTCCTATGGCGTGAAAAATCTGTTCCGCCTGTGGATGATGATGGAGAAGGGGGGCATCTGCTGGGGCATCTCCGGCATGGGTATGAACACCGCCGAGGTGCACGGCATTCCCGCGGTGAACACCTACCAGCCTGGCCATGAGGCCTACCTGGTGTATACGGAGGAGGACAACGGGGACGGCACCTGGACCATCTGGAACAACGTGGGAGGCTGGGGCCAGTCCTACTCCCGCTGGGGGGACACCATCGCCACCGAGGCCCGGCTGCTGTTGGGCTGGGGGTGCATGGAGTACATCACCAACTACAACAAGAATAACACCACCTACATTCTGCTGGCTCAGGCGGCTCTCAACGAGTATGACAGCTACCTGGAGTCCATGTACGCCAACTTCCTGGCCCAGGCCTATCCGGCGGGCACCGCCGCCCACGAGGAGGCCCTGGAGGCGTGCCTGGACGCCCTGAGCTTCAACCTGGACGGGCTGTACGGCCTCATCCGCTCCTATGAGGCGGACGAGAACACCACCGACGGGGAGTGGATGGCCCTGGCCCGCCGGGTGGTGGAGGAATACACCTACTATCCCGCCGTCATGGTGGATCTGCTGGAGCTCATCACCCCCCACCTCACCGACAGCCTGTTGACGGTGGAGGTCAACACCCTGGAGACCCAGGCCCTGCACGCGGCCTCCCAGGCCACACAGGCGGAGAGCCTCCAGCCCGACGCCTGCCGGGAGATCGCCAACTCCCTGCTGGGCCAGGGGGTGGAGCTGGCCACCTTCTCCTTCGACGGGGAGCACGCCAACTCCATCGTCCTGGACTCCAGCTATGACCAGTATGAGTTCATGGTGCGCTACTCCCTGGACGGGGGGACGACCTGGGAGACCCACCTGGTGGATGGCCAGGAGGTGCCCTACACCCCCGACCACATCATCACCCTGACCCCGGAGCAGCTGGAGCGGGTGACGGCGGAGCGGGACATTGTGGTGGGCCTGGTGGGGGTGGACACCACCTACACCATCGACATCCAGCCCGGACAGGCGGTGCAGTCCACCCAGGTGTACCAGAATGACAACGAGGACCTGTTCCTGGGGGCCACCGACGCCATGGAGTACAGCGTGGATGGGGGAGAGAGCTGGCAGGACTACGAGCCCGGCCTGACCAGCACCACCCGCTTCACCGGCCAGATGGAGGTGCTGGTGCGCTACAAGGCCCACGGGGTGTACCTGAGGGGGCCTGAGACCGCCTATACCTTCCACCCCTCCACCGACACCCCCCAACAGACCTACCTCCGGTTGGAGAATGTGACCCTGGTGGAGTACTCCTCCCAGCAGAGCGAGGGCGCCGACCACGCTGCCGCCAACTTCATTGACGGCAACGGCAACACCGCCTGGCACACCCTGTTCAATGCCACCGACGACGGCAAGTTCTACACCGTCAAGCTGGATCAGGTGCGGTATCTCTCCAAGCTCTCCTACCTGCCCGGCGCAGGGCAGAACGGGCGGCTGAAGTCCGGGCAGATCTACGTCAGCCTGGACGGGGACACCTGGACCCTGGCCCACACCTTTGAGGGGCTGGAAAACAACACCCAGCGCAAGGACATCGTGCTGCCCGCCCCGGTGGAGGCCCTGTACGTAAAGGTGGTGGCCACCGAGACCTATTTCAACTACGATTTCGAGAAGAACCTGTATTTCAGCGGCAAAATGCTGGACTTCTATGTGGACACCACCCAGACCTATGCGCCCCAGGCCCAGGTGACCTACTCCACCCAGGCCCCCACCAATCAGGACGTCACCGCCACCCTGAACCTGCCCCAGGGGTGCACGGCGGAGGTGACGGAGTATGTCTTTGAGGACAACAGCACCTACACCTTTACCTACACCGACGCCAACGGGGACCAGCACACCGCCCAGGCGGCGGTGACCTGGATCGACCGCATCGCCCCCACCGGCCAGGTGGTGTACTCCTTTGAGGGGTGGACCAACCAGCCTGTCACCGCCACCCTGGAGCAGCTCAGCGAGGATGTGACCTTCGCCGACGGCTCCGATGGCAGCTATGTCTTTGACACCAACCGGGATTACACCTTCACCATCCGGGACGCTGCGGGCAACGAGACCTCCTACACCGCCACCGTGGCCTGGATCGACCCCACCAAGCCGGAGGATGACGGGGTGGTCAGCGTGGAGGACGGGGAGGGGGAGACCACCCTCACCCTGAACATCCACCCGGACTATGTGGAGGTGCTGGCGGTCAACGGCCAGGCCGCCGGCGGCAATGAGTTCCTTGTCACGGAAAACGGCACCTACACCTTCCAGATGCGGCTGAAGGAGACGGGGTACACCTTTGAGTACGCCGTGGTGGTGGACTGGCTGACCAGTACCCCCCAGGAGCCGGACCAAGAGGAGCCCGACCCCAATGAGAGCCAGAAGCCGGAGGAGGACGGGGAGACCCAGACCCAGCCGGATCAGGACCACGGCGCCCAGTCGCCCCAGGACAAGCCCCAGACCGTGCCGGACAACGGCACCGGCAGCAACACCGATAACAACACCGGCAGCAACACCGGCAGCAACACCGGCAGCAATACCGGCAGCAACACCAGTGACAGCACCGGTGGCAACAGCACCACCGGCAGCACCGGCAATCAGGCCGGAAACGGCGCTGGAACCGGTGGAGGAACCGGCACGGACAGCCAGACCGGCGACCCGGCCCCCTCTCCCCAGGCCCACGAGACCCCCAGCCCGGACAACGGGGAGGAGGATACCCAGGCCCAGCCCTCTGCCTCGCCCACCCAGCCCCAGGAAGGGGAGCAGCCCAACGCCATGGCCCCGGTGATCGGGGTGATCGTGGTGGTGCTGGTGGCGGCCCTGGTGGCAGCCATTGCCCTGTGGAGACGGAGAAAGAGCTGAGCCAGCAAAACCTGTTACTTATGTATAGCCAAGCCTCCCGCCCCCCGGCCTTTTGGCCGGGGGGCGGGAGGCTTTTTTGCATGAACGCCGATTTTTTGCACACACTAACCTGGGGTGATGATGTGAAAGAGCGGAGCAAATACCTGATAACCGGGGGGCTGGCAGGGCTGGCCAACGGCTTTTTCGGGGCGGGGGGCGGCCTGTTTCTGGTGCCGCTGTTCACCCGGTGGCTGGGCCTGGAGCAGCGGCGGGCCTTTGCCACCTCGGTGGCGGTGATCCTCCCCCTGTCCGTGGCCGCACTGGTCAGCTACGCCCGAAAGGGCGGGGTGGATGTGTCCGCCGCCCTGCCCTATCTGGCCGGGGGCCTGGCGGGCGGACTGCTGTCCGGGCGGGCGTTCCAGAAAATCCCCGTGACCTGGCTGCGCCGGGGCTTCGGGCTGCTGATGATCTACGGAGGGGTGAGGGCGGTGTTGCTGCTGTGAATCTCATCGGATTTCTGGTGGGAGTGGCCACCGGGGTGCTCAGCGGCTGCGGCGTGGGGGGCGGCACCCTGCTGATGCTCTACCTGACCTGGGCGGCGGGGGTGGAGCAGTACCAGGCGGGGGGCATCAACCTGATGTACTTTCTCACCTGCGCCCCGCCCGCCCTGGTCAGCCACACCAGACAGGGGCTGGTGGAGTGGCGGGGGGTGCTCTGGTGCGTGCTGGCAGGCGTTCCCGCCGCCCTGGGGGCGGCAGCCCTGGCCGGACAGCTGGAGGTGGGGCTGCTCCGCCGCTGCTTCGGGGTGCTGCTGCTCTATGTGGGGGTGCAGGAGTGGCGGCGCAAGTGACCGGCCCTGTCCTGCCTGTCAATTTTTCCTCTAAAAATTGCAGCATAGTGCCGAAACTGTCCGGTCATTCTTGACAAGAATTGTCCAGAATGATATGTTGTAGCCAAACAGAGCAAGGAGGGGGAAAGCGCCGTGATCACGCGAGAGACCGACTATGCGCTGCGGCTGCTGCGGGCCCTTCAGGACGGACGGCGCAGAACCGCCGCAGAGGTGGCAGGCCAAGAGCTGGTTCCCCTGGCGTTTGCCTATAAAATCCTCAAAAAGCTGGCCAAGGCCGGGATCTTAGAGGTCTCCCGGGGGGCGGAGGGGGGGTGTCGGCTGACCGCCGACCTGTCCCAGATCAGCCTGTACGACCTGATGATGGCCATGGGGGAGGACTGTCGGCTGAGCAGCTGCATGGAGGACGGCTATCCCTGCCCCTGGCGGGCCGCCCACGGGGGCTGCTCCGTGCACTGCCGCCTGGAAGAGATCCAGCAGCGTCTCAACCAGGAACTGAACTCCCACAGCCTGGAGGAGATCCTCCGCTGATGGGTCAGATTTTTTTCTCTTAAACTGGACAAATCCTATCCAAAATAGATACTTTCAAAAGGAGGAGAACGCACCATGTTGTTTCAGACCACCCAAGCGCAGGAGGAGCTGCGCGCCAAGATCCGGGCCTTTGCCGAGGAGGAGGTCAAGCCCATTGCCTTTTCTCTGGACCAGGCCAATGAGTTTCCCGATGAGGCCATCCGCAAGCTGGGCAAGCTGGGCCTGATGGGCATTCCCTACCCCAAGGAGTACGGGGGAGCGGGGCTGGATGCCATCAGCTACGCCATTGCGGTGGAGGAGCTGTCCCGGGTGGACGGCGGCACCGGTGTGATCCTGTCCGCCCATGTGTCCCTGGGCTCCTGGCCCATTTTTGCCTTTGGCACCGAGGAGCAGAAGCAGAAGTACCTGGTGCCCCTGGCCAAGGGGGAGAAGATCGGCGCCTTTGGCCTCACCGAGCCCAATGCCGGCTCGGACGCCGGCGGCACCGAGACCACCGCGGTGGACAAGGGGGACCACTACCTGCTCAACGGCGGCAAGATCTTCATCACCAACGCCCCCAAGGCGGACACCTATGTGGTCTTTGCCGTCACCACCCCGGACATCGGCACCCGGGGCATCTCCGCCTTCATTGTGGAGAAGGGGTGGAAGGGCTTTGAGTTCGGCGACCACTACGACAAGATGGGCATTCGCTCCTCCTCCACCGCCGAGCTGATCTTCAACGACGTGAAGGTGCCCAAGGAGAATCTGTTGGGCAAGGAGGGCCAGGGCTTCAAGATCGCCATGGCCACCCTGGACGGCGGACGCATCGGCATTGCGGCCCAGGCCCTGGGCATCGCCCAGGGGGCCTTTGAGCAGGCGCTGGAGTACGCCAAGGAGCGGGTCCAGTTCGGCAAGCCCATTGCCGCCCAGCAGGCCCTGGCCTTCAAGCTGGCGGACATGGCCACCAAGCTGCGCTGCGCCCGGTTCCTCATCTACTCCTCCGCAGAGCTCAAGGAGCACCACGTGCCCTACGGCATGGAGTCCGCCATGGCCAAGATGTACGCCTCGGACATCGCCCTGGAGGTCACCAACGACGCGGTGCAGATCTTTGGCGGCACCGGCTACCTCAAGGGCATGGATGTGGAGCGGATGTACCGGGACGCCAAGATCACCACCATCTACGAGGGCACCAACGAGATCCAGCGGGTGGTCATCGCCTCCCACCTCATCGGCAAGATGCCCAAGGACAGCGGCGGCAGCCGGTCCGCCCCCAAGAAGCCCGCCCCCATCACCGGGGTGCGCAAGCGCCAGATGTTCCGGGACGGGGACGCGGCGGACAAGGTGAAGGCTCTGGTGGAGGCGTTGAAGAAGGACGGCCACGACTTCACCGTGGGCATTCCCATGGACACCCCCATCGCCCAGGCCGAGCGGGTGGTCTCCGCCGGCAAGGGCATCGGCAGCCGGGAGAATATGAAGCTGGTGGAGGACCTGGCCAAGGCCGCCGGGGCCGCCGTGGGCTCCTCCCGCCCGGTGGCGGAGACTCTGAAGTATGTGCCTCTGAGCCGCTACGTGGGAATGTCGGGGCAGAAGTTCACCGGCAACCTGTACATCGCCTGCGGCATCTCCGGCGCCACCCAGCACCTGAAGGGCATCAAGGACGCCTCCACCATTGTGGCCATCAACAAAAACGGCAACGCCCCCATCTTCAAAAACTGCGACTACGGCATTGTGGGGGATGTCAATGAGATCCTGCCCCTGCTCTCTGCCGCCCTGGACACCGGGGAGAAGCAGCCCGCGCCCCCCATGGTGAAGATGAAGCGGCCTCCCGCCCCCAAGCCCCAGCCCATTGGCAAGCGCTATGTGTGCAGCGGCTGCGGCTATGAGTACATCCCCGAGGTGGGGGACGAGGACGGCGAGATCGCCCCCGGCACCCTGTTTGAGAAGCTGCCTGAGGACTGGGTCTGCCCCGAGTGTGCAGAGGGCAAGGACCAGTTCATCGAGGCGTAACCGCTGAAAGGAGGAACGGCTATGTATTGCGTGCGTAACGTCACAGAAGATCTGTATTGGGTGGGGGCCAACGACCACCGGCTCCACCTGTTTGAGAACATCCACCCCATCCCCAAGGGGGTCAGCTACAACGCCTATCTGCTGCTGGACGAGGAGACCGTCCTCTTCGACACGGTGGACTGGTCCGCCTGCCGCCAGCTGCTGGAGAACCTGGAGCATCTGCTCCAGGGCCGGGAGCTGGACTGGCTGGTCATCAACCACATGGAGCCGGACCACGGGGCCAGTGTGGAGGAGATTTTGCTGCGCTACCCCAATGTGAAGGTGATCTCCACTGAGAAGTCCTTCATGTTCATGCGCCAGTTCGGCTTCCACGTGGACAGCCACGAGTGCGTGGAGGTGAAGGAGGGGGACACCCACACCTTCGGCAAGCACACCGTCACCTTTGTGGCCGCCCCCATGGTGCACTGGCCCGAGGCCATGGTCACCTTTGACGTCACCAACGGGGTCCTCTTCTCCGCCGACGCCTTCGGCTCCTTCATCGCCCTGGAC
>DVKO01000072.1 GCA_018715985.1 Candidatus Enterenecus avicola | reverse complement strand
CTGCCGGTGCTGCTCTGCCACCTGCTGATCTGGTCCCTGTGGACCTTCGCCTTCACCCTGGGGGTGAATCTGCTGGCCATCTTTGTGGGCAGTTCCACCGCCTTTGCCGCCCTGGCCGCAGTCCAGATGGTGTGCATCAGCGCTTTGATCGTCTTGAACCGCCTGGAGGACAACCCCGCCCTGGCCCAGCTGGTGAAGCGGGTCAACCCCATCACCTGCCTCATTCTCAGCTGGCAGACCAGCCGGTTTGCCCCCCTGGCCGGGGGCGGCATCTACCTGGAGGACTCTCTGGCCCTGGTGCTGATCTTGGCCGCCGGGGTGGCCGTCCTGGGTGGTTATCTCGTTGAGCGCCACGACTTACTGGTATCACATTCGGATGGAGGTTAATGGATATGAAACTCACCGCACAACACGTGGATAAGACCATTCGCAGCACACCCATTCTCCAGGACGTGAATCTGACCCTGGAGGGGGGCACCATCTACGGCTTCGTGGGCCGCAACGGCAGCGGCAAGACCATGCTGTTCCGGGCCCTGTCCGGGCTTATGAAGCTCTCCGGGGGCACCGTGTCCCTGGACGACCGGGTGCTCCACCGGGACTTTGCCGTGCTGCCCAGCCTGGGCATCGTGCTGGAGCACGTGGGGATGTACCCCAACCTCACCGGGGTGGAAAACCTGCGCTATCTGGCCGGTCTCACCGGCCGGGCCGGGGCGTCGGACATCCGCACCGCCCTGGAGCGGGTGGGGCTGGACCCCGACGACAAGCGCACCTACCGCAAATACTCCCTGGGCATGAAGCAGCGGCTGGCCATTGCCCAGGCCATCATGGAGCACCCCGACGTGCTCATGCTGGACGAGCCCACCAACGGCCTGGACGACGACGGTGTGCGCAAAATCCGGGACCTGATTTTGGCGGAGAAGGCCCGGGGGGCCATCGTCCTGCTGGCCAGCCACAACCAGGAGGACATCCGCATTCTCTCGGACCACCTGTTCCGCATTGAACAGGGAAAACTGGAGGTGGTATCATGAAATGGCCGCGCCGTATTCTGGCTCTGCTGGTTCTCCTGGTGGTGGTGGGCTTCGGCATCTTCTGGGTCATACGCCGGCAGGCGCAGACCCTCACCCCTCTCCAGTTGGACGACCTGACCCCGCTGTCCGTCTCCCTTCTCCCCGACGACACCTGTGCCGCTGCCGCCCGGGAAATGGTGGAGCAGCTGCCCAACTCCCCCATCATCGCCCGGGTCTCCGCCGACTCCTCTCCCATGTCCCGGGGCTCTGCCCTGGTCCAGCGCTTCTATGTCCGTGAGGTGTACGCCGGGGAGGGGTTGGAAGAACACACTCTGATCTGGCTCACCAGTGGCCAGTGGAACATTCTGGAGGATCGGGAGCCCGCCGGGTTACAGTCCGGCTATGTCAACCTGCCTCAAAGGAATTGGGAATACCTGGTTTTTCTGACCCAGGCGGAGGAGGAGCCCCCCACCATGGACGGCTACCCCATCTACCAGCTGCGGGACGACCTCATCCTGGCCCCCATCCTCTGCTGCGACGACTGGAACGCCCAGGTGGATGAGAAGAGAGGGGACACCATGCTCTACAAAGAGGCCCGCTGGCAGGAATTTTACACCCAGACCCAGCAGGGGATGGATGTGCTCATGGAGGCCAAGCATACCGTGATGGCCCGCTATCCAGGTTGATGACAGACGCCCCGGTAGGCTGTATCGCATAGACTTTGAGCTCTGCGATACAGCCTGTCTCCATCTTGGCGGTCCGTACCATTTTCTCCATGGCCGCCTGTACTTTTTCTATTACATATATTGACAGCGCACACTGCACTCAGGTAAAATGTCTGTAACAATCCACCAGAAATATGGGCTGTATTTCAGTTGTCATTGGTGGAGTCATCTATGTGAACCCAAGTTTCAGAGAGGAGGAATATTATGAAGGGGAGAGCGTGGATGTCCGCATTTTTCTGTGCCGCACTTGTGCTGACCATGGTGCCCATGGCTGCTTCGGCGGCAACCAGACCTGAGTCCCCCGCTTCCTGCACTGCCACAGACTCGCAGGGACAATCATACACCTGTCACCGGGTGGAAGAAGACGAGGTGTACGTGGGCGGCACCAGGGTGGGTGAAACTTCGGAGGTTGAGTACTATCTCAACGATGGCACCGGCGGCATCACCAGCGAAAACGCCTCTGCCGCAAACTTCAACGTCAGTTATGACCCTGCCTCCAGCACTCTCACCCTCATGGGGGCCAACCTTTCCAAGACCGCCTACACCGACCACAATGTGCAGTATGAGACCCAGCAGTATCCCCAGGATGTGTCCCACGATGCGGTGATCCTGGCACGCAAGGCCATCACCATCAAAGTCGTGGGCGAAAACACCATTGAAAACAAGCGTCAGGCCCCTGAGGCCACTTACACCGGGCTGCACCGCCATGGCATCGATGTGTTTGCAGACCTGACCATCATTGGCGACGGGACAGAGAGCAGCTCTCTTACGTCCAAAGGCTCCGATCAGAACACCAAGGATTGGGCGGACAGCATCGGCATCAACGTCCTTAGGGGAGACCTGTTGGTTGAAAACCTCTCCCTCACCGCCCAGGGCCGGCAATCCACCTACTCCAGCGTGGGCCTTTGCGTGGTAAACGGGGATATGACCCTTCGAAACAGCGATGTGAGCGTCATCTCTGGAAATGTAGCGCCCATCAACCAAGCTGCGGTGGCTCTGTCCTGGACAGAGAGCTGCGGTATGGCTCTGTTCTCCCGGGCAGGCAGTGCCAATCAATTCGTCATCGACAATTCCAGTGTGGAGGTCCAGGCCGGGGACGGCTATTACAGCGGCGGTATTTTCATGGATGCGGCCGAGAGCGGACTGACGGTGAAAAACAATTCCGTTTTGAAGGTGACCGCCTCCAAGGAGGCGGCGGTCAGCTATGGCATCTACGGAAGCCTGACCGTGGACAAGTCCCATGTGGAGGCCGTCAGCTTGGGTGCCAAGGACATTCCCTATACATATGGCGGCACCACCTACCAGGGATACGCATATTCCTACGGTTATTGGGCCGACACCTCTTTCCAGTTGAAGGTCAACACCGGAACCGTCTGTTTTATGAGCGGGCCCTGTGAAAGCGGAACCGTCACGGATTCTTGCGCCCTCTTCGGTGAGATCAGCGCTCTGGACTACTCCGAAAATCCCTATGCCGTGGCCAGATATAACCAGGATGCCAACGCCCAAGGTGCTGAGACGTGGACCGACTCCTGCATCGCTGCGGACACAGACAATGCCATGGTTTTGAAAAGCGGCTACCAGTATTTTGACATCACCCATACGTTCACCCCCCATGGTACGATTGAGTGGGTGGGGAATGGGGAGACAGCGCGCCCGGAGTCTCTGGACCTCAGTCTGCGCCGTGCAGAACAGGTGGCGGAACGTGTCACTGTGTCCCCCGACCAGCAGGGCAAGTGGGCATTTACTTTCGCAGCACAGCCCGTCTACAACTGCCAGGTCACAGGAAATTATCGTGCTTCGGATGCCTGGGATCTGATCGACTATACCCTGACGGTGGAAAATCAGCCCGAGGAATTTGATTTGTCCCTGGGTGGGTCCGCTTTTGCCGAACAGGGTTTCGCCGTCGTCGAGACCTATGTGGACAAGACTGACTCGGAGGGAGATAAACCCGACGTGTCCGATCCCAACGGCGACATTCCTCCTTCTGACCCGCAGGATTCTGCCCAGCCCACCCTCCCAGTGGAATCTCCCCACATCGGTTCGCAGCCCACAGACAACCCTCAGACCGGTGACACGGGTCATTTGACTGTGTGGATCGTGATGGCCGGCGCAGCCGCCTTGGGGCTCGGCGTACTCTCTCTCGTGCAAAAACGCCGGGTTAGAGGGAATTGATGGTTTCCCTCCAACCATCGGGTCTGCATTTTCCCGTGGCCCACAGCCGACGATGCGTCGTCCTCCCGGCAGCGCACCGCGGTACGCCGCACCTTCTTTCCGTCAGCATCGCCCCGTCAACCTGAGAGAAGGGTGCATCGGAAGCAAACAAAAATCCCGAATGCGTACGCATTCGGGATTTTTGGAGTATCACAACAGTGCGGATGAGTTGATCGGTCAAGACGCTTTCGCGTTTGGTGCGCTTGATTTCATTTTCTCTTCCAAAAATCGACCCTACAAACTTAGTGAAGAGTGAAAAGTGAAGAGTGAATAAGTAAAAATCGACAAGCCCCTGGCGGTGCTTGTCGATTTTTGGTGCCGGTGGCCGGACTCGAACCGGCACGGTGTCGCCACCGGTGGATTTTGAGTCCACTACGTCTACCAATTCCATCACACCGGCACGGTGCAGGAGATATTATACTATAATGTGTCCCACCGCGCAAGGGGGAAATTCTCTTTTTTTACGTCTCTGACGGATTTTGGAACCAGAATGCCAGGTTACCGGGAGGGGATTGACGAAACGGCGGAGAACGTGTACTATATGGGTATCTCTATGTATTTCAGGTCAACGGAGGTTGTTACCATGGCTCGTAAACAAGATACCAGCATGGTGCACTGCTCATCTTGCGGCGAAGATTACAGTGCCACATATAAATTCTGTCCCTTCTGCGGCGGGCGCAACGCCCCTGCCGCCCCCGCCTCTGGGGCCAAGGCGTCCTCGAAGGAGTATCAGTTTGACGGTCAGGATGTGTTCGATCAGCCCGACGCCTCCCCCGCCGGAAAGGGCGGCAAGCGGCTGGCCGGCACCGGCGCGCAGCGCCCCACGCCGCCCCCGCCCATCAACTGGCCTCGTCTGATTACCTTCCTGTGCTCCCTGGTTATCATTGCCGCCGCTCTGGTCATGGTCTTTACCGTGGTCTACCCCCACCTGCGGGGAGCCTCCAACCCGGATGCCGCCGTCTCTCCCTCTCTGTCCGCCTCTCAGGACCCCAACGCCTCCGCCACCGTGGGCCCGGACGGTCTGAAGGGTATGACCCTGGACACGGTGGACCTCACCCTCCAGTCTCAGCAGTCCCACGCCCTGGTCCTCACCTTTGATCCGGTGGATTGGGAGGGCACCGTCACCTGGACCTCCTCGGATGAGACCTGTGCCACCGTCAACGAGGACGGCGTGGTCACCAACGTCAACGCCTCCGGCTCCCAGCGCCGGGTGGTCATCACCGCCACCACCGGCAGCCAGACCGTGACCTGCACCGTGTACTGCCAGTCCTCCGCCCCGGTCACCCCCGCGCCCAACACCCCCGCTCCCACCCCCAGCCAGTCCATTCAGACCGGCGACATCGCCGACGGCTCCCGGGGCACCATCATCAACGCCTCCAGCGGCCTGCGGGTCCGCTCCGGCCCCGGCACCGACTATGATGTGCTGGCCAGCCTGAGCAACGGGGACCCCATCACCGTGGTCTCCTACGCCGGGGACGACTGGTATGAGATCCAATATGCCGGCAGCAACGGCACCAAGACCGGCTACATCATGGGCGAGTACATCTCCGTGGACTAACCCTACCCAACCACCCACACACCATTCCGGCAGGAAGGCGGAACGATCCCGCCCTCCTGCCGGAATTTCTTTCCCTTGCAGTGGGGGCTGTTGTCTGCTATACTGAAAAAAACATACCAAACAGGAGGTATTTCTCTTATGCTTACCGTTGACCATATCAGCGTAATGAATTTGGAAAACGCCATGCGGGGCGCCCGCAATCCCCTGAACAGCTGGGCCCGCAGCGACAGCCACTATGATGAGCAGGGCAGCTACATTCTGGGGGAAAACGACCTGTCCCTGGCCACACGCCTGTGTGCGGCAGGGACCGACCACCGGAAGTTCATCCGTCAGATTTTGGTGTCCATGGACATCACCGCCCCCATGTACTGGTGGAAGGAGTTTGACACCTACAAGGTGGGCACCGTGGCCAACTCCACCTCCACCATGCACAAGATCCACGCCAAGGCCTTTGAGCGCGCCGACTTCAGCTGTGACCACATGACCCCCGAGACCCTGGCCCACTTCGACGGCACCATCGCCTACCTGGAGCAGGTGCGGGGCCGCTATCTGGAGACCAAGGACAAGGCCCACTGGTATGACCTCATTCAGCTGCTCCCCTCCAGCTACAACCAGATGCGCACCGTCACCCTCAACTATGAGGTGCTGGCCAACATCTACTACGCCCGCCGCTCCCACAAGCTGGACGAGTGGCACACCCTGTGCGGCGTGATTCTCACCCTGCCCTACGCCCAGGAGCTCATCGGCGCCTGCGAGAGATAATCCCATCTGCCCCGGGATGGCCCCTGGGGGGCTTGTCCCGGGGCGGGGAAAAACTTCTGGTTTTTTCAAAAAACCTGTTGACAATGCAAACTCTCCCTGCTATAATAACCTTCGCTGCAAACGTGATGTGCCACACAAGCTGGTGTAGCTCAGCTGGTAGAGCAGCTGATTTGTAATCAGCAGGTCGGGGGTTCGAATCCGTCCACCAGCTCCACGTTTTGACACAATTTCATATGGAGGAGTACCCAAGTGGCCAAAGGGGGCAGACTGTAAATCTGTTGTCTTCGACTTCGATGGTTCGAATCCATCCTCCTCCACCAAAAAGACAACCTCATGTGAGGTTGTCTTTTTTATTTTAATTTGGCGTCGTTATCCCTGTTGCTTCTTTTCTGTATGCAGAAATCCGCATTCTCCCTGCCTATCTGTGCAAACTCTATGGTCTGACCGAGAAGGACATCATCTGCCACTCCGAAGGTTACCGCAAGGGCGTCGCTTCTAACCATGGCGATGTCATGCACTGGTTCCCCAAGCACGGCAAGTCCATGGACACCTTCCGTGAGGCCGTCCGTCTGCTTCTGGCCGAACAGGACACCCCTGTGGAAATCGAATCCGGGACCGATGATTCTGAGGCGGCTGTCGAGTATCCCGAGAAGCTGACCACTGGCTATTACCGTGTGCGTAAGAGCTGGGCAGACAAGAAGTCCCAGGTGGGTGCTTACCGCATTCTGGCCAATGCAAAGGCGGCAGCGGACAAGAAACCCGGCACCTATGTGTTCACCAATGACGGTGTAGCAATCTATCCTACGGAGGAAACCGCCAAGGAAACCTATCGCATCCATACCGTTGTGAAGGGTGATAGGAAACCTCCTCGATGTTGATTTTTGTTATTATAGCACAGAAAAACAGGTATTTCATCAACAATCCGTAAACGTGCATATGGGCTGCATATGGGCATATGGGCTACATATTAGTCCGTTTTATGGGACACTTATCATTTTATAATTAGGTCATACAAAGAAAGGAGTTGACCCCTCGTGGTATTTTACAGCACAAAAAGCAATGAGAAAGTATTCCACCTTCCTCACTGCAAGATCGCCCGTCGCATTCGCAAAGAGTACAAAAAGCAGTTTGCCACCCCGGAGGAAGCCCGGCTGGCCGGTTATCGTATGTGTAACTGCTGCTCCCTTGTTGGCATGAGGCTCCGAAAAGAGCAGAAAGCCGTGAATCAGTTCTGCCAGGAAAATGGCGTATCCTGCTGGTTGGAAGACGGCCAGCTCCATGTCCACACCCCCAGAAGCAAGTGGCGGATCATCGTCAACGGTAAGGCAAACAAGCTCTTCCTCTATCACAAGAATACATATCACAAGTACGAAGAGATCCCCAGCATCGTCCCGGGTTACCACTCCCAGGCCACACGCAGCAAGACGATTGTTGGGTACCTGGAATACATTATCCAGCACGATATTTACCGCAGACGGCAGGAGAAGAAGGCCAAGCAGAAAGCAGACAGTATGCGCAATCTGCGGAGAAATACACGGCCTTACCAGCGCGGCACGGACAACCGCCGCTATAACGCAAACCAGCTCTATTCCATCATGGACAACATCTACTTGTAATAGGAGGCATCGCTATGAGAAGAATGATCGGCTTTATGTCCAGCAATGAACCCAAAACGGAAACACCCGTAGCCCCCACCACCATCCGAAGCATGACTCCTGTGAAGTCGCTGGTGAAGGTTCGCTTTGAATGCCACTCCATGCCTCTGGCATACTATAACGACCGCTTCGATCTGCAAGAGGGCGATGTGGTCTATGTCAGCGGTAAGCTGGCTGGTGAACCCGGCGTGGTTGTTTCCGTCACCACCAAGTTCCGCATCCACACCTCTGACTATGAGCGTGTGCTGTCCCTGCTGGATCTGACGATCCACGGCTCCTTCACTGGTGTACGGGACAAGATGGTATCCTTCGATCAGATCGCCATTACCCCGGAACAGTTCGGTGGTTGGGTCACTCCACCCGAAGACCCCAAGAAGAAGAAGGACGAGGACGAAGATGAGGACGAGGTGATCTCTGGCGAGGGATACACCATCGACATCAACAACATCGAAGCCTGCGAGGATATCACCTCCGCCATCGCCGAGCGGGCTGTTGGCTATTGCACGGAAGGCCGTGTGCGTTATCTCTGTGTCCAGAACGGTGTAGGCCATGCTTATGTGGAAGGTACCAAGTGGTACCGGGTTGACTTCCATTTTAATGACGGCATGATGACCGACATCTACTGCGACTGTCCCTACTCCGATCTCTGCAAGCATGAGGTGGCCGTGGCCATCACGCTGCGGATGCTGTTCAAGCAGCCCCAGTTCAAAAATGCTGGCGATTTCATGGCTTTGGATCGCTGGGTATTCTGGCAGCTGGCCTCTCGCGCTGACAGCATCACCATTTGAATTGTAAATTTTTGATTTTTGTATTGCAATCAGCAATACAATGGGTTATAATAGAGCCAGAAAGGTGGTATGAACTATGGCAACTAAGACCGCTAATGTAATGGCTCGTGTCGAACCGAGCGTTAAAGAGCAAGCTGAAGCGATTATGGAGATGCTGGGCATCCCTGCTTCCGTTGTGATCAACACGCTCTATAAGCAGATCATCATGACTCGCAGCATTCCGTTCTCTCTTGCCGTTCCCGCTGTGCCGGTCGCCCGGGACGAGATGGACGAGGCCGCTTTCCATGCAATGATGGCGCGTGGTATGAACGAAGCCAAGGCAGATAAATCCCGTGCTGCGTCTGATGTATTTGCAGATCTGAGACGGGAGATGCAGTAATGCCTGAAAAATACACAGTAAAAATCACACCGCAGGCCCAAGAGCAACTGAGAGAGCTTATCAGCTATATCAGCTACACTCTGCAAGCTCCCGGCACTGCCATGAAGATGCTGGACACTCTGGAAAAGGAAATCGCATCTCTGGATCAGTTTCCCAACCGTGTGCCCCTTACCGAAGAGGAACCCTGGCACAGTCAGGGCGTACATAAGCTCCCAGTCAAAAACTACCTGGTCTATTTCTGGGTAGACGAGGAAGCTAAGAAGGTTCCAGTCTTCGGCATCATCTATGGCCGCAGAGATCAGCGGCACCAGCTGTCCAATTTGGATATGAACTAACAGATACGCTCTGGGCGACCTGCCTGGGGCGTATTCTTTTAGGTGTCCGCTATCACTACCACAGCCCTTACTAATCGTTATCCAACTGCAAATTCTTTAATCCTGTGCCCTATTTTCCCTTATTTCAGTTCATTTGACATTTCTTCAAATATATGCTATCATATTTACACTTTAATTGTGCAAGATGCACTGAAGCGAGAGTGTTTTTTGTGGAAACTCGTTCACTCTATTCTGTCGTATTCCCATACGGGTCAAGCATATACGGAGGAAGGAAGTGACGTTATCGGCTTTTTCCGAACCTTTTGGAGTATTCTGACCCTTATTTTGCTGGCGCTGGCTGCGGTACTTCTCTTTGCCTTTGGGGTACCCAGGCTGCTGGGCTTTCAGCTCTTTGTGGTGACCAGCGGAAGTATGGAGCCGGAATACCCGGTGGGAGCGCTGATCTATGTCCGCTCCGTCTCTCCGGAACAGGTTCAGGTGGGACAGACCATCACCTTTACCATGCCCGGCAGTGACAGCATCGCCACCCACCAAGTGCGGCGGATTGACGCTGAGACGCGCCAATTCTACACCCAGGGCATCAACAACCGGGACGAACAGGGAAATATTTTGCCGGATGCAGCACCGGTTCCCTTTGAAAACCTGATTGGAACGCCCGTGCTCTGTCTCCCCATGTTGGGGCAAGTCAATCAGTTCTGCACCACTCCGCCTGGAATGTACCTGCTCTTGGCCCTTCTGGCGGTGGTGGTTGGGGTGTCCTTGCTGCTGGACAAGCTGCCCCCTTCGCCCACTTCGTCCACCAAAAACGGAATATAAAAAGGAGTGTATTGACATGACTGCGCAGACACAAAAGAAGAATCGAAAAAAAGCTCTTCTGCTCTCGGTCCTGGGCCTGACCCTGGTGGCCTGTATCACTGCGGGTACCATGGCATGGCTGACCGCCGAGGACTCCGTCACCAACACCTTCACCGTGGGCAACTTCAATGTACCGGACCCGGACAAACCCGAGACCCCTGACCCCGATCCCGGTGTTGACCCCGATCCCGAAAAACCCAACCTCAGTGTATCTGGCTACATCATCGAGCCCTCCTGGGATACCACTGCGGAGCACAAGCTGGTCCCCGGCGGCTCCCTGTACAAAGATCCCTATGTGGGCATTGGCGCAGGCAGTGAGGACGCCGTGATCTATGTCTACGTGGAAAATCCCTTCCTGAATCAATCGGTCTACTTCAAGCTGAACGACGCCTGGCAGGCGGTTGACGGACAGACCACACCCGGCCCCGCCGATCGCACCTATGTGGGCGGTCTGTTCAAGTACATGGGGGAAGACAGCTCCGGGATCCTCAAGGCATCCAAGGACAACGATGTCTGGACCTCCAGGGCCGTATTTACCCAGGTCACGGTGAGTGACAACGCTTCCACCGCGGATTTGAACATTGAAGGCGACAAGTCCATTACCGTCTCCTGCTTCATCCACCAGGCCACCGACGGCGACGGCACCGCCATTCCTGCGGACACCATCAAAAACGCCGCCATCGCTGCGCTGGTGCCTTCTTCCGAGCCTTAACCGACAAAACTGCATCCGTGTAAAATCCCTGACAACCGGGGGGCTGGGGAAACCCCGCCCTCCGGTTGTTCCCTTTTCAGCCAATGACTATTGCGGGAGGCCAGGCACATGAAAAAACGGATCATCCCCCTTTGCATCTTCCTTGCCGCGGTTCTGGCCCTCTGCCTGACGGCCGCCACGACGGCATTTCTGACACGCCAGACCACTGCGGACAACATTCTGACCTTCGGAGCCTTACAGCTGGCCCTGCGGCAGACCACCCTCAATTCCCACGGGGAGGAGGTCCCAGTCGCCCAGGACAGCACCTTTGACATCACCTCTCACAGCGCCGTCAGCCGGATCCTCCGGGTGGAAAACACGGGGGAGCACCCCATGTACGTCCGAGTGGCGCTGCATATGGTGGGGACAACAGCTGACGGCAAGGCATTCGACACCCGGGATCTGGTCTCCTATCAGCTCAACGAGGCCGACTGGGTCTACCGGGACGGTTGGTACTACTACAAGCAGATCCTCACCCCCCATGAGACAACGAACGCGCTGATGACTCAGGTCATCTTTCAGGATATCAATTCCATTACGCAGACATATCCGGGCAGCCAGTTCGATCTGGATGTGGACGCGCAGGCCGTCCAGAGTGAAAACAACACCACCGATGTTCTCTCCGCCACCGGGTGGCCTGAGCCGTGAGGAGGAAGCACCATGAAACAGAGGAGACAACACAAGCCGTTTTTCTCGTCACTGCGCAGGGGGCTGTCCGTCTGTCTGGCCACAGCGCTGCTGTTGGGCCTGTTTCCACTGCACCTCTACGCCGACGCCCAGGGCAAGGTCATCGAGATTTCCGATTACAGTGAGCTGAAAGCCCAGTCGCTCTTTACCACAGAGGCCGGCGGCAGCAAAAATTTTGAAGGTGTGACACTGAAGCTGACCCGTGACATCCAGGTCCCCGTGGTGACCGACACCTCTTCAGACAGTGAAATCGCCTACGCCACCTGTATCTTTGGCAGCCAGGAGAACCCCTTCAAGGGCACCTTTGACGGCAACGGCCACACCATCTATGGCCTGCGCTACCACACGGTGTGGAATGAACCCCGGGCAGACACCGGGCTGTTTGCCGCCACCGACGGCGCCGTCATCCAAAACCTCACCTTGGAGTCCGCAGACATTGAGAGCGATATACGGGGCGGCATCGTGGTAGGGTATGCCAACAACACCCTGTTCAGCCACGTCACTGTAAAGAACAGCGCCCTGAAGCTGGAAGCAGCGGACAACGTCCTGCTCATCGGCACCGACTTGGGCATTCGAGGCGGCGGAATTGCCGGGCAGATCAACGAATCCACCATGTACGACTGCGAGGTGCGCAACTGCTGGATCCGCTCCAACAACACCTCAGGTGTGGCCGCTCTGGCCGGGAAGCCTCTGGCCCTGGGCGGGCTGGTGGGCTGCGCAGAGGGCAGCACCATCGAGTACTCCCGGGTCATCGGCGACACCCCCTATGACGAAAACGCCCCCACAGGAACCTCCGCCAGTGATACAGCGGGAAAAACCCTCATCAAGATCTATTACGATGTGGCAGTGGGCGCCATTGGCGGCAATACCCTGTACGTGGGCGGCATCGCCGGGCGCATCTGGTCCAACGACAACGGAGACGGAGACACGGGCACCGCCATCATCGACTGTTTCTCCACCGCGGAGATGAACTACTACTGCGCCACCTATGTCTCCGTTCTGGGAATAAATGTGGGCCATATTGGCGGCATTACCGCCGAGGTGTGGGACGACAACTGTTCCATTACCCGCTGCCACTATGCCGGGCGGGCCACCTCCTATCAGTACAACGCCCTGCTGGTCATCCCCATCATTCAACGGGATGTCAACGTCTCCGGTGTAGCGGATATTTGGCAGGGCGAATCTGACGCCGCCCGGGCCAATATCTACGGCTCTTTCTTCAAAGCCAGTGTCAACGCCGGCAACGAACGCGCCATGACCACGCTGGGAGACAATTTGACCGGCGAGATCAGCTCCAACGGCAGCTTTGGCCCCTGGAGCGACACTCTCTACACCAACCGGGAGGCGTGGGAGACCTTTGACTTTGATTTTACCGGCACCACCCCCCGTACCAGCGACTACGATGCCCGCTCCGGCAACGCCGACGGCTCCCACGTAAACAAGTGGGTCATGGACTATGAACTGGGCATTCCGGTCCACGGCAGTTCGGTGGCCGCCACCCTGGACTTTCCCGGCGGCGGCACCGTGACCATTGACGGCACCGCCCTGGTGGGCACATCGGTGTCCACCACCGACCCCTACACCTTTGCGGTGCAGGGCGTCTACGCCAACGAGAATGCGCTGACTCTGCGCTACACCCCCACCGACCAGCGCTACCGCCTGTACGGCTGGTATCGCTTCCCGGATGTTCTGGATGACACCGCCCCCCAGTCTCACAGCTACTTTGAGCAGCTGTATGAGACCTATGCCTCCCTTTCCAACGTCCCCGTATACGGGGCCAACGGGGAGCAGATCCGCGTCGAGTCCGTGAAAAACCCCGTCTCCACCGACAACCTCTATACCCCCCTCAACGCAGAAAACCAGCACATCCAGTGGCAGGACAACGACCTGTTCACCGCCAGGCTCCAGGCGATGGTACGATTCTACGATTTTGAAAACCATCCTCTGGACAAGCAGACGGGAAGTGCCGACGACGATATGACCGACGACTGGTACTTCTATCAGGATGCGCTTCCCTCGGTCACTCCTGTCCGGGCCCCCGGGGATGGACACACCTCCCTGCTGGGCTGGACCACCCGTGTCCCTTCAGCCTGGGGCGATGCCTATTCCTATGCCGCAACCAGCCCTGCCCTGTTGCAGGATTTGAAAAACAGCGGGGAATTTTATGAGCCTGACACCCCCATCACCAAGCCCATGGAGCTCTACCCGGTGTACGCAGGACTGGCCTCCAATGTGATTACCCAATTTGAGGGGTATCGGTACGATGCCTCCGGCAACCCCGTGGAGCAGTCTCAGCAAAACCAGGCAAACCGCCCCGGCGTGGGCACCACCTCCGCCTCCGTGGACGTGAGCGGAGGGGCAACCAACGCCAGCGTCACCCTGTCCTTCACCGGAGCCAACGGCGGAGATCTGCCCGACGGCTACCGCTTCCTGGGCTGGTATGAGGACGGCCGCTGTATCAGCCGCTTGGTCAGCCCCACCCTCACCGGGGTGGACCTGACGGTGGAGCATACCTATCTGGCCCGGTTTGAATACGCCGTATCCTATATGGTCCAGAGCGGCAACTGGGGTTCCCTCATTGACTCGGAGTACAAAGACGGCAAGCAGTACACCCAGCTCTGGCACACCTTTGAAGAGCCGGTTCGACAGATTCCCGGCCTCAACTTCTCCAATGAGACCTTTGACCACTGGTGTACCGACGGCTACCAGGGCAGTGCGCCCGTCACCGACCAGACGGTGGTCCACGCTCCTATGCCCGTCTACTCTCACAACGAAAAGGCCGGCATAGAAAGCTTTGCTGACATCGACCTGCTCCTCGATTTTCCAGGGGCAGGCACAGCATTGTATGACCGTGGGACAACTTCCTACAACGGAGAAATAACAGCAACGCCAAACTCTGGATATCGGTTTGTGGGCTGGTCCTTTGAAAATAGGGACTATGACGGTGAAAACTATAATTCCTCTGGCACCAGCAATCCCCGGGAAACAGGCACTGACACCACAAAAAACCTGGTGTACATGGGCCGCTTTGTGGCTGACATCCGGTTCCACGCCATGGATGGAACAGCCCTCTCCACCGTCACCCGGCGATACCAGCAACCCCTGTTTGACGATGCCGGCACCTATACCTACCCCTTCTACCTGTACCCCGAAACTCTCACCACCGTCTCCCACACCTGGGAGGCCGCCCCCTCCTCTGAGGGCATGGCCAAGGACGACTATGTCTTTCTGGGCTGGGCCGACGGGGCCGGACTGGTGAATGGAGACGGAACGCTCACCCCGGAGGGGGCCCATCTGTGGGATCGGTATGACGAGGCCGGGCAGTTTGTCACCTCTCATCCCGATGCAGCCGCACTCTACCTGCTGCCCGGTGACACACAGGTGTCCTCCACCATGGATCTGTACCCGGTGTACGCCCAGTATGACATCAGCTACACCACCAACTTTGAGCAGGCAGGCATCCAAGCCACAAACACCTACAACGTCCCCACACGCCCCACCGAAAACACCCGAACCCCCACAGAGGGCAACACCTACACGGTCTCCTTCACGGTTGACAACTCCACACCGGTGATGAAGCAGGACGCTTCCGCGGGCCTGTACACCGTCACCCGGGTGGAAGTGGTCAACAACACCACAGGGGATCGCAGCGACGCCTCGCCCTCTGCGGACGGCTCCTACACCGTCACCGGGCTGAAGCTGGGCAATTCTTACACGGTCATTGCCTACTACCGACCCATGGTGGTCATCTACCACCTGGGCGGAGCCACCGGGGATTCTCTGGACATCTCCTCCTGCGCGCCCGACACCCAGCTGGGCCGCAGCCCCACCCCTCTCAACACCGCACAGCGGGTGGGCGGCAGTTACATATTCCTGGGCTGGACCGCCACTTCCCCCCACACCGGGGAGCCCTTCCACCAGGTCAGTCAGGCAGACGCTCTGCCCCTGGTGGACGAGGACACTCTGGTGCAGCGCCCCATGGAACTCTGGCCTGTTTATATCCAGGCTGTGGACGTACAGTCCAACATTGACGGGACTCTGACCTCCGCCGGGCAGTCTCCCACCGATACCCGCAGCCTAACCATTCCCAACCTCCATGTGCAGTCCGGTACCCTGACCGCACAGGAACAGGTGACCGTGGAAAGTGACTCCCATTATGTTTTCGTGGGCTGGTACAGGCAGGACGGCACCTCCGGCTCCCCCGGCACTCCAGTCACCCGGAATACCACCTTCACCCTGAGCGGGTCGGACCTGTACGCCGATGGAGTGACCTACACCGCCGTATACGAGCAGGCCTACCAAATTACCTATCACGGAGACGAGCCCGGAGAGATCGTCTACACTGCGCTGGTCTCCCAAAACCAAAACCGCTCCTTTGTCACCACCACCCAGGTCTCGGACGAGGAGGGAAACCTCACCCAGGTGACCACCCCCATTGACACAGAGGCGTTTCTCTACGCAGACCGTTTCCTGTCCGTCAACCAGGTGTTCCGGGAGTGGCAGTATGTCCCGGAGAGCGGTCAGCCACAGCGTTGGGCCCAGTTCTGCAACCAGACCATCACTGACAACATGGACCTCTACCCCGTTGTCTTTGCTGTTACCGTCTCGGACAGGGCTTCTCTTCTGGAGCCCCTGTACCGGGAGAGCAGTTCCACCGCTCCCATCGATCAGAGCAGGCTGGAGGTCAAGGTGGGGCTGGGTACCACACATCAAGACAGCAGCGATGTGGTCAGCAGCGTCTCCGTGTTGGTGATGAGCGAATACCGGCAGGATCAGCTCACCGTCTCGGTGCTGGAGCAGGCGTATGCACCTTCCGGTGCAGACATGGAAGCGGTGGAAGATGTGCCTGTGACACTGACCCTGCGGCGCAGCGCCGATCTCTCTCTCAGCGACAGCCAGGCCAGCCGCCTGTACGGCAGCCAGACCACGGATTCCACCGGGAAAGCCGTCTTCACCTTGACCGGCCATCTGACCATTACCAAAACGGTGTCCGGTACAGACGAAACCGGCTCAGATGCCCCCTTCCTGATTTCTGTGACCTTGGGCGCCCAGTCCCAAACCCTGCCGGTACAGGCCGGGCAATCTCTGACCGTCACGGAGGTTCCATACGGAATCAGCTGGGCGGTGGCGGAGCAGGCCGACTGGGCTTGGCGTTATGACCCATCGGTGTCTCCGTATCAGGGACAGATCACCAGCTACCATGATTCCGCCGAGGTGGCGGTCACCAACCGGCAGACCTCCTCCCAGTGGTTTGACAACTGGGCCTATGCCCACAACGTATACGGCACAGGTGCATCTGGAACCGGACTTTCAGATGCCGGAAACCCATAAGGTTCAGGGAAAGGAGAAGGGCATATGCAAGAAAACAGACATCTTTTCCCATCCAAGGGGCCTCACAAGCTGGGGCCACGGCTGCTGATGGTGCTGGTCATTGTGCTGGTTCTCTGCGCCGCAGGTTCCACCGTGGCCTGGCTGACCGTCAAGGACGACACCGAAAACACCTTCTCTGTGGGTACAGCCAGTGTCCAGGTACAGGAGACCTTCCCGGAGCCGTATACGGAGAAGAAAGATGTGTCCATCAAAAATACCGGGGATGTCCCCGTCTACATCCGTGCTGCGGTGTCCATCTACTGGAAAGCAGAGGATGGGAGCGTGGTGGCACAGGCTCCCGTCGAGGATAGGGACTACACCATCGCCTGGGGAAGCTCCCCCAACTGGGTCCAACACGGAGATCTGTACTACTATTTGCTCCCCGTGGATGCAGAGGCCTCCACAGACCCCCTCATCGACCGCTGCACCCAGTTGGATGTGACAGCGGACGGCAAAGCCCTTGTGGTAGACGTTCTGGCCCAGGCCATCCAGGCAGTCCCCGCCGACGCCGTACAGGAGGCCTGGGGGGTCACTGTGGGAGAGCAAGGCCAGCTCAACCTTGACGCCGCACCGTAAGGAGGGAGATACCATGAAAAAACTCAAATCAGTCCTCCTCCTTCTCTGCTGTCTGGGCGTTGCCGTCTCTTGTATGGGCCTGGCCTTTGCCTACACCGCGTCCCAGACTCCCACCGTGCTGTACAACGGCAGGGACCACACCCTGACGCTGCTCAATACCCAGGGCACGGATCTGCTCCCGGACATGAAGGATTTGATGCCCGGCGACGTGCGCACCCAACAGATCACTTTGCAGGCCCGGGAGCTGGACGGCGAGGCCACCATCTGGCTCAGAGCGGATTGTGACGACGACACGCTCCAGGCCCTGTCCCAGGTCACCCTCTCCGTCTACTCCCAAGACCGTCTGGTGGCCACGGGGCCTGCCGCCGGGGGCTACGCCCTGGAAAACGGCGTGGAGTTGGGCCAATTCTCACGCAGTTCCACCATTCCTCTTCGGGTCGAACTGGCGGTATCCGCCCAGGCGGGCAATGAACTGGCTGGGTTGCAGGAGCATCTGCGGTGGATCTTCACCGTTCAGGACACATCCGGCTCCCGCCCGGTGGTTCCCCAGACCGGGGATCCCGCCCACCCCATTGTGTGGTGGCTTCTCCTCTTGGGCAGCGCTGGGTGCCTGACAATTCTTGTCCTGGGGGAGCAGAAGAAAAAGGCGAGAACCAAATAAACTCATTTTCCCTCACCATAAGCACAACGAAGGAGACCGGTGTGAGCCCATAAAACAGCTCATCGGGAGGCGGACCCAGGTCCGCCCCCCGATTTGTTATTTCTCCAGCTCCTCCACCATCTGCGCCACCTCCTGGGGGGTGTGCAGGGCGTTGAGCATGGCCAACAGGGCCTTGCTGTTCATGTGTTGGGGCAGGCCCAGCTTGCTCAGCAGCTGCTCCCGCCGGTGGGCGGAATCCGGCCGCCCGGTGAGCCCCAGCTGGAACAGGTCTGCCGGGGTCAGATCCCCCCGGGCAGGGGCGGGCCCCTCTCCGTCCAGCACGGTGGCCCCCGCCCGGAGAAGCGCCTGACGGAGGATGTCCGGGTTCATCCCCTCCACCCCCAGCTTGCCCTCCTTGCCGGCCCTGCGCTTGCGCCGCTCCTTGCCGTACACGTCGGGGATGTAGGCGTGCTTGACCTGATCTTTGGGAATGGCCCCCTTGAGGTAGTTGCGGATGACAAAGCCCGCTCCGTCCGAGTCGGTGAGGACGACAATGCCCTGCCGCTGGGCCAGGCGGCGGATGAGCTCCAGCTTCTCCCCGTCCTTGAACACCCCAAATCCGGAGGTCTCCAAAATCAGGGCGTACACCACCTGGGACAGGCTGTTTTTGTCGTATCGGCCCTCTACAATGATGGCCTCCTTGATTTTCAGCATGGGATCACCTTCCGTCCTGCGGACAGCTCCATCAACAGCCCCGTGAGGATCTCGCTGTCCGCCCCATAATGGATCTTCAGCTGGATGTCCGCCTCACTGCACCGGCGCACCGCGTGGCGGCACCACACCAGGGAGAATTTCCGGGCGGCGTCCATGAGCTTATCCCCCTGGAAGGCGTGCTTCATCCCCCACAGCTGCATGAAATCCCCCCGGCTCAGCCCCGCATCCAGATAGAGGCGGGCGGTGTAGAGCTGGCGGAAATACTTGCCCATCACCGAGAGGATCATCACCCCGGACTCCTGGCTGTGGAGCAGATCGGAGAGCACCGAGGCGGCCTTGTCAAAGTCCCGCCGGGCCAGGGCGTCGGTCATCTGGAACACCACCGCATCCACCTGGGGAATGGCCACGGCGTCCATGTCCGCCCGGGTGATCCGCTCCTGGGCGGCGTAGGCGCAGATCTTCTCCAGCTCGGTGGACAGGTTGGTCATACTGTCCCCGCACAGGAAGATGAGGTATTGGGCGTCGGCGCTGTCCACCCGGTGGCCCATGGCCTTGCACTTGCGCACGATCCAGTCGGTGAGATCCCCGGTGGACTGGCGGGAGAAGTTCACCAGGGCCCCCGCCTGCTTCAGGTAGGTGCCCAGCTTGCTGCGCCCATCTACCTTAAAATTCACCAGGTCGTAGACAAAGACCAGGCAGCAGTAGTCGGGCAGGTCTTCCAACAGCTCCAGCAGCCGCTTGCGCCCGCTCTCCCCCTGGCCCATCAGGTCAAAGTCGGTGACCAGCACCAGGGTGCGCTCACTCATCATGGGCAGGCAGTCCACCGCCTGGGCAATCCACTCCACCGAGCAGTCCTTGCCCTGGGCGGTGTGGAGGTTGAAGTCCTCCATGCCCTGGGGGAGCAGGGCCTTCTTCACCTGGCCCAGATAGTACTCCCGCAAAAATGCCTCGTCGCCGTAAAAGACGTAGAGGTTTTTCAAACCGCCCTGGCGGAGGGCCTGTTTCAGCTCCCGCATGGCGGTGTTGTCGGTCTGTTGTTTCGGCGGCATTTCCCTTCCTCCTTTTGCGTTTACCAGATTCCCACAGCTTCTCCACGCACCGCCACCGTCACCGTCCCCTCCAGGTCGGTGCGGTGCACCTCCACCCCGGCCCGGCGCAGCCGCTCCAGGGTGTCGGGGTCCGGGTGTCCATAGGAGTTGTCCTCCTCCACGGAGATGATGCCCAGCTCCGGGCTGGTGCGTGCCAGCAGCTCCATGCAGGTGGAGCTTGCGGAGCCGTGGTGTCCCACCACCAGCAGTTCGATGTCGGGGATGGCAAAGTATTTCACCAGCATCTTCTCCACATAGTCGTCTGCATCCCCGGTGATGAGCACGTCAAACTCCCCCGCCGTGCCCAGTACAAACAGCCCTTCCTCGTTGGTGGTGCCGCTGCCCAGGGGCGGGAACAGGGTCAGCTCCACCCCCTCCAGGGGCAGCCGGGTCTCCTCCTCCACCCACTGGATGGGGATCTCACGCTCCTCCAGCCACCCTTCCAGCTGCTGCGCCGGCTTCTCTCCTCTGGCGGAGACAGGCGCCACCACCTGCTCCACCTCCACCCGATCCAGCAGGCGCTCCACGCCGTTGAAGTGGTCGTCGTCCAGGTGGGTGAGGGCCAGGGCGTCCAGTTTCGTGCGCCCCATTCCGGCCAGATAGTCCCCGGCAATGTCGCCCGCCGAGGCGGAGGCGCTGCCGCCGCAGTCCACCAAAACAGAACAGCGGGGGCTCAGCAGCAGGGTGGCAGACCCCTGTCCCACATCCAGCCCTGCCACCGTCAGGTCTGAGTTGGCCACGGTCAGGGCGGACAGCCCCACCGGCAGGGCCAGCAGCACAGCCAGCCCCACCCCGGCCACCAGGGCGCGGACAGCCGTCACACCGCACCACAGCAGCAACGCGCCCACCAGGTACGCCCCCACCAGCCACACCACATGGTAGGGATTTTCCGTATCCAATACACCCAAGGGGACGGTACCCATCCGGTGCACCACCCACAGGGTATAGTGGCCCAGCAGCCCCGCACCCTGGCCCAACAGGGCGGCCACGCCGGGCACAAACAGGGCCAGCACCCCCACAGCCAGGGCGCAGATCATCAGGGCGGTCATGGCCCACAGCACCAGGATGTTGGTCACCGGCGCCACCAGGGACACCTGCCCAAATACCGCTCCCATCAGGGGGATGGTCAGCGCCATGGCCCCCAGGGAGGCGGACACTGAGGCGCACACCCCCCGCCAGATCCGTCTGACCAGCCGGGTCCAGCCCGCCCGCTTCCAGCCCTCCGCCGGTTTCATCAGGCAGGCATACACCCGGGGTGTCAAAGTCAGAATGCCCGCCACCGACAAAAAGGACAGCTGCAGCCCCACACTGAACACGCAAAAGGGGTTTTGAATCAGCAGCACCAGCAGCGCCAGGGCCAGGGCCGAGGGGGAGTCCTGCTCCCGCCCCACCCAGGGCACCGCCAGCACCGCTCCCTGCATCCACACCGCCCGAAAGGCCGAGGGTGTCCCGCCTGCCATCACCGCATAGAACAGCAGCACCGGGAGCATAACCAGCCCCCAGCGGCGGTTGCCCCGGCACAGCAGCATCAGCACCTCCACCAGGAAGGAGATGTGCAGCCCGGACACCACAGCGGCGTGAAGCACCCCCGCCCGGGTCATATCCTGGTACACCCCATCCTCCAGCCCGCTTCTGTCCCCCAGGGTCACAGCCACCGCCAGAGGGCTCACCTGCCCATCAAAGGCCCGCTGGATGCCCTCTTTGAGCCTCTGTGCCGCCCAGCCAGGCCAACACGCCAGGGGCAGCACCGCAGCGGGTTCCACCATGGGAGCCTCCTGGCAGCTGCCCAGGAGGAATACCCCCTTGGAGGCGTAATAGGACAGCTCATCCCCATCCGTCAGGGAGACGGCCTCCACCTGGCCGGAGGCCTGTACATGATCTCCCAGCTGTACCTGGGCCCAGGTATCCGGCGCGTAGAAATTGACCTCAGGCCCGCCGTCCAGGCGCAGCACCATGGAATACCTTCCGGTGTCCGTCTGCTGGGGCTGGGTCATCACGGTGCCGGAAACGGTCTGCTCTCCCACCCAAGTCTGGGTGGGCACGCACACCACATAGTAGTAGACGCAAAACCAGCACAGCCCCACGCCGCATCCCAGGGCCAGGGCGGTCCCCCTCCGACATATCTGCCAGAGCAGGCGGCGGCATGGGAAACGGGCAGACATGGCCACCCACTCCTCCCGGTTTCTGGGGTGGGTCACCTGCCAGCCCGCCAGCATCCCCACGGCGGAAAGTGCCGGCCACACCAGGGGCACATCCCCCGCCAGCAGCAGACAAGCCAGGGCGAAGCCGCCTGCAAACCACGGCAGTTTCCGCACATCTGACACCCCTTCCCGTCCATCTCTTCCCATTGTACCGGGTGGATGGCGGCAAGTCAACCGCTGCCGTTCCATCCTGCCTGCCCTGCAAGAATCGGATCGGTTGTGAAATGGAAAGACTTCTCAACTCCGGGCAAGGACAATCCCCCAGTCACCTACGGTGACAGCCCCCTTTACACAAGGGGGCCTGAGCGTGTCGAACTACTTCGACACGCTCAAAAAAACGGATGCAGCAAGAGCTGCATCCGTTTTTTTGCTCGAGTGGGTTATTCCTTGGGCTGATCGGGGGTCTCCGGTTCCGGCTTCTCCTGGGTGTCCGTCTCCGGCTGCGCCTCCTGGTCAGGCTCCTCCCGGTGCTCCGGCATGGGCACCGGCTCGCTGACCATATGGATGGCCCGGGCAGGGGGCTCCACGTCGCTGCTGGGGGTCACCTCCGCCAGCTCCGGGTCCCGGCCCTCGATGATGGCCACCATCTCCGCGCCGGTGATGGTCTCCTTCTCCAGCAGATAGGCGGCGATCTTGTCCAGCAGCTCCCGATTGTCCCGGAGCACCTGGATGGCCTCGTTGTGGCAGCGGTCAATGATAGCCCGCACCTCGTCGTCGATGCCGGCGGCGGTGTCCTGGGCACAGGTCAGGCCCATCTGGCCGTCCAGGTACTGGTTGTGCACCGTGGCCAGCCCCATCATGCCGTACTTCTCGCTCATGCCGAACATGGTCACCATCTTCCGGGCGATGTCGGTGGCCCGCTCGATGTCGTTGGCGGCCCCGGAAGAGCGGGAGCCGAACACCACTTCCTCGGCGGAGCGGCCCGCCAACAGGGTGCGGATCTCGGCCAGCAGATCCTCCTCAGTCATGAGGAACTTCTCCTCCTCGGGCAGGTGGAGGGTATAGCCCAGCGCCCCCTGGGTGTGGGGGACAATGGTGATCTTGGACACGGGCATGGCATTGTTCTTCTGGTTGTGGGCCACCAGGGCGTGGCCCACCTCGTGGTAGGCGATCATCCGCTTTTCCTGCTCGGTGAGCACGGTGCCCTTCTTCTCGCTGCCTGCAATGACAAACTCGAAGGAGGTGAGCAGGTCCTGCTGGTTCACCGCCTTGCGGCCCTGGCGCACCGCCCGCAGGGCGGCCTCGTTGACCAGGTTGGCCAGGTCGGCGCCCACGCAGCCGGCGGTGGCCTGGGCGATCTTCTCCAGATTCACGTCCTCGGCCAGACGGATCTTGCGGGTATGCACCTGGAGGGTGGCCAGACGGCCGGCCAGATTGGGCCGGTCGATGGTGATGCGCCGGTCGAAGCGGCCGGGGCGGAGGAGGGCCTTGTCCAGCACCTCGGGCCGGTTGGTGGCGCCCAGGACGATGACGCCCTTGCCGGGGTCGAAGCCGTCCAGCTCGGCCAGCAGCTGGTTGAGGGTCTGCTCCCGCTCGTCGTTGCCGCCCATGCGGTTGTCACGGGATTTACCGATGGTGTCGATCTCGTCGATAAAGATGATACAGGGGGCCATTTTGCTGGCCTCTTTGAACAGGTCGCGGACACGGGAGGCGCCCACGCCCACGAACATCTCCACAAAGTCGGAGCCGGAGATGGAGAAGAAGGGCACGTTGGCCTCCCCTGCCACCGCCTTGGCCAGCAGGGTCTTACCGGTACCGGGCGGGCCCACCAGCAGGGCGCCCTTGGGCAGCTTGGCGCCGATCTCGGTGTAGCGCTGGGGATGGTGGAGGAAGTCAATGATCTCCTCCAGGCTCTCCTTGGCCTCGTCCTGGCCGGCCACGTCCCGGAAGGTGACGCCGGTGGACTTCTCCACATACACCTTGGCGTTGGCCTTGCCCACGCCGCCCAGGCCGCCCAGACCGCCGCTGCCCATCTTCTTGAACATATAGCGGTAGAGGAAGACCATGGCCACCACCAAAATCAGGGTGGGCAGCACATAGCTGAGCACGCCGTAGAGCATGGTCTGCTCGCTGCTGATCATTTCCGATTCGTACTCCACCCCGTGCTCGGTCATCAGGTTGATGATGTCCGAGTCCTCCACCGGCGGCATAGCCGCCTGGAACTTCAGGGTGTTTTTCTTGCTGGTGCTGATTTGGTCCAACAGTAGGTTGCCCACGCTCAGGTTGTTCCCCGATTTGCTCTTGTTCTGATACTCGGCCAGGGGCGGCGCGTCGTCCTTCAGGGTGAAGTAATAGCCGTAGTTGTCCATCTCCGCCTTGTCCACATAGTCACTGACCACCCACTCCCGGAAGGTGGAGTAGGGCACCGTGATGGTGTTGGCCGAGCGCATGGTCACCAGGCAGCTGTTGAGCAGCACCACCAGTAAGATGGCCCACACCACAATGCCGATGAAGCCCAGGGATGGTCGCTTTCGGTTATCGTTTTGATTGTTGGGTCCGTTGGGTCCCGCCATAGAATTGTCCTCCTTAAAATCATACAAGCCGGGTTTCCCTTCCCGGCGATGTGCGCGTAAAGCCAATATGTCTCATGGTTTGCCTGGAGTATACCACACTTGAGAGGTAAAAACAAGAAATGTTCTTGCCTTTGGGTGTAAACTTTCTATGACCTCACCGGGAATTCTCTGTTAGATTCTCCGATTTCCCTCTTTTTCATCCGGCAAAACCATGATATAATGTTACGTCAAAGATGGATCCAGCCAACCCTTCCCTGGGGAATATTTTTATATATAAAAGGAGCTCCCGCCATGCGCCAACAACAAAGAGAACGCAGCAGTCAGGCCGATGGTATCATTGAGGGCCGCAACGCCGTCATTGAGGCCCTGCGAGCCGGGACTGCCATGGATAAAATCTACCTTGCCAAAGGGGAAACCGACGCCACCCTGGGCCACATTGCCTCCACCGCCCGCAGCAAGGGCATCGTGGTGGTGGAAGCGGACCGCCGTAAGCTGGACGCCATGAGCGCCACCCACTCCCACCAGGGGGTCATCGCCGTGGCGGCGGTGCGGGAGTATGCCAGCGTCGCCGACATTCTCCAGGCCGCCCGGGACAAAAACGAGCCCCCACTGGTGGTGGTGTGCGATGAGCTCAGCGATCCCCACAACCTGGGGGCAGTGATCCGCACCGCCGAGGCCGCCGGAGCCCACGGGGTCATCATCCCCAAGCGCCGCTCCGCCGGGCTCACCGCCGTGGTGGCCAAGACCTCCGCCGGGGCGGTCAGCTATCTGCCCGTGGCCCGGGTGGCCAACCTCACCGCCCTGCTCAAGGAGTTGAAGGAGGAGGGTCTCTGGGTGTTCGGCACCGCCGCTGACGGCGCCACCTCCCTGTACCAGGCCGATCTCAAGGGCCCCGCCGCCATTGTCATCGGCAGCGAGGGGGACGGCATGAGCCGCCTGGTGCGGGAGCAGTGCGACTTTCTGGTGTCCATCCCCATGCGGGGCCAGGTCAACTCCCTCAACGCCTCTGCGGCGGCGGCCGTGGTGCTGTATGAGGCCGTGCGTCAGCGCAGCTGACCGTCCATAAAGGAGCGCCCCCATGTCTGAACACTACAATCCCCAACAGCCCAACTACTCGTTGGAAGATATTTTGGCGGAGTTTGGCTCCTCCGCCTCTGCCGCACCCCCGGAGCCGGAGGAGGCGGGAGAGCCGGAAGCGGAGGCCCCCGCCGCCATTCCCATCCCCCAGGACCCTGAGAAGGTAGAGGCCATCCGGCAGCTGCAAAAGCGCCTGGAGGTGCGGCCCCAGCCCAAGGTCCCGGCGGAAGAGGTGCCGCCGGAGGACGCGCAGGATCAGGCAGATGCCCCCGACCCTGACCTCCAGCCGGAACCCAGCCAGACGGACCGCCCGCCCCAGGAGGAGGCCAAGGCCAAAGTGGTCCCCTTCCCCAAAAAGGAGAAACCCACCCAGCCCCAGCAGCCCCCCACCCCCGGGCCGGAGCCGGTGGAGTTTGCCCGCCCTGAGGCCAAGCCCTCCCCCATGCCCGTCATCCAGCCCGCCACCCTGCTGCGCAACCTGGCCGCCCGTCTGTCCACCCTGCGGCGGCGGGCCGACCACTTTGCCGATCATATGTACGACCAGGCGGAGCCGGACCAGGAGACGGTGAAGGTGGAGACCTACCTGCCCGGGGTGGATCAGGAGGCCCCTGTGGCCCCGCCCAAGAAGAAAAAAAAGCCTGTTGTGCCCAAGCCTGCCCGGGTGCGTCCCGCCAAGCCCCTGCCCCCGGACACCCCCGCCGCCGAGCTGGCCGCCCGGTATCAGAAGGGCCTGAAGGCCCGGCAGCGCCGGGTCACCATCTCCCTCATCCTCAGCCTGCTCTCCATCCTCATCTCGGTGCCTCTCCCCGTCTCCCTTCCCCTCTCGCTGCCCGGGATCACCTTGGTCCAGCTCAAGGCCTGGCTGCTGTCCGGTCTGCTGGCCCTGGTGGGCATTTTGTGCATGGAGGTGCTGGTGGTGGGTGTGGTTCGGCTGTGCAAGCTCCACCCACGGGCCGAGACCCTGCTGGCCCTGGCCTGGGCCTTCTCCCTGGCCGACGGCCTCACCTTCGGCATCTGGCCCCAGCGTGGGGAGGCCCTGCCCTGCTGTGCCGTCACCGCTCTGGGCCTGACCCTGGCCATGTGGGGCCGGTGCCTGCGCCAGCAGGGAGACCGGCTGTCCGCCAAGGCGGCAAGCCAGACCAGCGCCCCCTACGTGGTCTCCATGGACGAGGACAAGTGGAACCACCGCCCCGCCTACTGCAAATGGGCCGGGCTGGGCAAGGGCTTCGGCTCCCAGCTGCAAATGGAGGACGGGGCCCAGCGGGCCTATTCCGTGGCCGCCCCCCTGCTCCTTGCGGCCTGCGTGGCCCTCTCCCTGCTCTCCTCTGTGGGGCAACACGCCCCGGAGCGGTTCATTTGGGCCGCCTCCGCCACCTTTACCGCCGCCGCCTCCTACTCCGCCCTGCTCTGCTATGCCCTGCCCTACCAAAAGCTGGCCGCCCGGCTGTACAAGGTGGGGGCCGCCATTGCCGGCTGGACCGGCATCCATCGCTGCCGCCACGGGGGCATTGTCATCACCGACGGGGATCTGTTCCCCCCGGGGTGCATCCAGGTGCCCCACTTTGAGCTCTACGGCAATTCCACCAAGGAGAAGGCGGTGTCCTATGCCGCCACCCTGCTCAAAGCGGCCGACTGCGACCTGACCCAGCCCTTCTACAAGCTGCTCCAATCCACCGGCGCCCTCTACCGGGAGGCCACCGGCGTGCGCTTCCACGAGGGAGGCATCACCGGCATCATCCACAACCACGACATCATTGTGGGCACCTCCGACTTCATGCACCTGGTGGACATCCCTCTGCCCCGGAGCCTGAAGGTCAAGCACGCCATCTTCTGCGCCGTGGACGGGCAGCTGGCCGCCATGTTCCCCGTGAC
Source organism: Candidatus Enterenecus avicola (assembly GCA_018715985.1). GTDB lineage: Bacteria > Bacillota > Clostridia > Oscillospirales > Oscillospiraceae > Enterenecus > Enterenecus avicola. Next base: position 6,942 of record DVKO01000072.1, on the reverse strand, counting down.
TTACTCCATGCCCTCCACGGTGCGCCCCAGCCTGTCCACCCTCATCGGGCTGCAGGTGACCCCCATTCTGGCCACCCGGGACCCCAACCTGATCCCCGCCCTGCTGGAGCAGAAGTTCAAGCTGCCGGTGGATAAGATGGAGTTTCCCGCCACCGACCGCCGCCGTCAGCTCTCCGACCCGGTTCAGGAGCACTCGGACCAGCCCATTGCCCTGCTCTCCCGGGAGGGAGTGGGAGTGTTCTGTGAGACGGTGGTGGGCTGCCGCCGCCTGCGCTGGGCCACCCGTCTGAGCCTGGGCTTCGCCCTGGCCGGCGCCGTGCTGGGCATCCTGCTCACCTGGTTTATCACCTACACCGGCGCCTACGAGGCGCTGAGCCCGGTGAACTTTCTCATCTTCATGCTGGCCTGGCTGGTGCCTGAACTGCTCATTGCCGGATGGGTCAACCAATATTGAGCCCATTCATACCATATTTTACCCATACACCCCGGATGGGGCCCTTTGGCCCCAAGTCCGGGGTGTATTTTTTGTATTTATTGCACAAATATAGTTTGACAAGAAACTCACTTTTGCATTATAATGTTAACGTCAAATTGGGGAACCCCGTTGAAAGGAGAGACTGTTCTATGAACAAAAGAAAGCTTCTTTGCAAGCTGGGCGCCTGTGCCCTGGCTGCGGCTCTGTGCGTCCCCTTCCTGGCCCCCACCCGGGCCAACGCCGCCTCCTCCCGTGTGGAGGAGATTCTGGGCAGCATGACCCTGAAACAGAAGGTGGAGCAGATGCTCATGCCCGACTTCCGGGACTGGTCCACCACCGGAGAGGGCACCGCCCCTGACTTCACCGAGATGAATGATCAGGTGGCTCAGGTGCTCCACGACCACGACTTTGGCGGCGTCATCCTCTTCGCCGACAACGTCAAGACCACCGAGCAGAGCTTCAACCTGGTTCAGGACCTGCAGGCGGAGAACCTGGAGGGCAAGGACAGCCCGGTGCCCATGCTCATCGGCATCGACCAGGAGGGCGGCATTGTGTACCGTCTGGGCTCCGGCAGCGCTCTGCCCGGCAACATGGCCGTGGGCGCCACCGGCGACACCGAGTATGCCAAGCGGGCGGGCGCCATCATCGGCCGGGAGCTCAGCGCTCTGGGCATCAACACCAACTTCGCCCCCACCGTAGACGTGAACAACAACCCCAACAACCCGGTCATCGGCCTGCGTTCCTTCGGTGACGACCCCTACAAGGTGGCCGACTTCGCCGTGGCCATGATCGAGGGCATCAACGCCTCCAACGTCATCACCGCCGCCAAGCACTTCCCCGGCCACGGTGACACCGCCACCGACTCCCACTCCGGTCTGCCCGTGGTGGACAAGAGCTACGAGGAGATCAAGAACATGGAGCTGGTCCCCTTCCAGGCCGCTATGGATGCGGGCACCGATATGTTCATGGTGGCCCACATCGCCTATCCCCAGATTGACCCCACCATGAAGGACGGCAGCTACATCCCCGCCACCGTGTCCAAGGTCTTCCTGACCGACATCGTCCGGGGCGACATGGGTTATGACGGCGTGCTCATCACCGACGCCATGAACATGGCCGGTCTCGCCAACATGTACACCCAGTCCGAGGCCTGCATCGAGTCCATCAAGGCCGGTATGGACATTCTGCTCATGCCCTGCGTGCTGGATCGGAACAGCAGCGTGGACAACCTGGACCAGATCATCGCCGACATCATAGCCGCTGTGGAGTCCGATGAGATTCCCCAGAGCCGCATCGACGAGGCCGTCACCCGCATCCTGACCCTGAAGGAGAAGCGGGGCATTCTGGACTACGACCCCGCCGACTACTCCCTGGAGAACGCTCTGGCCGCCGTGGGTTCCGACGAGAACCGCCAGGAGGAGCGGGAAATCTCCGCCGCCGGTGTCACCGTGGTGAAGAACGAGGACAACACTCTGCCCATCCGCACCAAGGGCGGTGAGAAGGTACTGCTCATCGGTGCCTACTCCAACGAGGCCCCGGGCCTGGAACTGGGCTTCCGCCGCGCTCAGGATGCCGGTCTGGTGGACGGCGTGGAGTATGAGTCCCTGATCTACTACAACGCCGACGAGGCCACCCAGGCTGAAATCAAGGATAAGATCGCCGAGAGCGACTACGTCATCGTCATCTCCGAGCTCAGCGGCTCCTCCATGAAGCCGGGCACCTGGAAGCGGGACATGCCCGAAATGATCGTGAACACCGCCCACGAGCTGGGCAAGAAGTCCGTGGTCATGAGCATCTCCCACCCCTATGACGTGCAGTTCTACGACAACGCCGACGCCATCATGGCCGTGTACGGCAACAAGGGCATGGACCCCACCGAGGGTCTGGTGCCTGACGCCGCCTTTGGTCCCAACATCCCCGCCGGTGTGGAAGTGGCCTTCGGCATCTTCCCCGCCCAGGGCACTCTGCCTGTGAACATCATGGAGTATGACCAGGAGCAGGGCGCTTTCACCGACAACGTCTTTGCTCTCAACGGCCAGACCTATGCCAACGGCTACGGCCTGAGCTACAACGCCCTCTCTGTGGGCGACAAGGGCGAGATCACCGCTGTGCTGGGCCGCATCGCCGGCATGGATTCCTCCCTGTACACCCAGGAGTCCTGGATTGCGCTCCAGGGCGTGGTCAAGGAGGCCTCCGACCTGCTGACCTACAGCGCCCTGACCACCGACGAGGTGGCCGCAATGGTGGCCAAGCTCAACGACGCCATTGCCGCTCTGGAAGAGGTGGTCACTCCCACCGTGGAGCCCACCGCTCAGCCCACCGTGGAGCCCACCGCCAAGCCCACCGTGGAGCCCACCGCCAAGCCCTCTGAGAAGCCCGACGTGCCTCAGACTGGCGACTCTGCCCAGGTGCTGTGGTATGTGGCCGCTCTGTCCGCCGCTGTGGTGTGCCTGGGAGCCGCCACCGTGGCCTACAAGCGCAGCCGCCGCTAATCCCTAATAGGCAAAAAAGTACGGTCAGCTTTCGCTGACCGTACTTTTTTGCTATAAATCTCGTTTTATTTACTTGAGCTCCATCACCCGGTCACAGTTCTGGGACAAATGGGGCTCATGGGCCACCAGAATGGCGGGCCTCCCCAGCGCCTTGAGCCGCTGGAGGATGCGCTGTGCCCGCTGGGGGTCCACGCCGGTGAAGGGCTCGTCCAGCAGAAGCACCGGCCGCTCCAGGGCCAGGCATCGGGCCAGAGCCAGCCGCCGGGCCATGCCCCCGGACAGAGCGGCGGGGTACGCCCCGCCCTCCCCCTCCAGCTCCACCAGGTTCAGCCATGCCTCCGGCTGGGTATCCGGGTGGCGGGGGGCCACATCGGTGAGGTGCTGCCGCACCGTGCGCCAGGGCAGCAGCCGGTTTTCCTGAAATAGAAACGCGGCGTCCCTGGGCTTCAGCCCGGTGACCTGCCCCTGCTGCGGGGTAAGCAGCCCGCCCAGCACCCGCAGCAGGGTGGTTTTTCCACAACCCGAGGGGCCCACCAGGGCGGTGATTCCCTCCAGCGGGATGGTGAGATTGACATCTTGCAGGGCGGTCTTATCCCCATAGCGGACCGTCAGATGTTCCACCTGTATCATGCCGTTCCCTCCCCTCTGGGTCTCAGCCACAGCTTCAGCAGCCCCTCCAGGGCCAGGGAGAGCACCACGATCACCGCGGTCCAGGCGAACAGCTCCGGGGTCTCCAGGGCCTGCCGGGCCTTTTGGATGCTGCTGCCCACCGCCCACTTGGGGGGACAGAGCACCTCGGCGGCCACCCCGGATTTCCAGGCCAGACCGAAGCCGTTGAGCAGGGCGGCGGTGAAGTGGGGGCGCAGAGAGGGCAGATAAATGAGGCGCAGCGTCTTGAGGCGGGAAAAGCCATAGGCCCGGGCCAACTCCAACAGCCGCCCATCCACCGCCTTGAGCCCCTCCGTCAGGCTGCCCCACACTACCGGGAGCACCATCATCCCGGCGATGAGGCCGGGGATGTGGGTGCGGGCCACCCACAGGTATACCAACAGGATAAAGGACACCACCGGGGTGGCCCGCAGTACCCGGATGGCCGGGGAGAACACCCAGTCTGCCCAGGGGCAGAAGTGGGTGAGAAAGGCCAGAAGGGCCCCCAAAACCACCCCGCCTGCCAGGCCGGAGGCCACCCGCAGCAGGGTATACCCCGCTGCGAGCCAAAATTCCCGGGTCACACCCAGCCGCAGCAGGCAGTTCCACACCGCCGCCGGGGCGGGCAGCAGCAGCTCCCGCCCCACCCATAGAGACGCAAGCTGCCATACCCCCAGCCAGACGGCCAGGGGTATGGCAACACGCAATGCAGTTTTTCCCGCCTTAGGGGACATAGTAGATCCCGTCATCGGGCAGCGCCCCGCCCACAGCGGTGGGGTCGATGTCGTAGAGCACCTCAAAGTAGCCGCTGATGGCCGGCTTCATGTCCGCGCCGGACAGAAACACCAGGTTGCACTGGGGAATGGCCTGCTGGGCGATGGTGGCGGAGGGAGCGATGCCCAGCTGGGCCACCAGCTCCCCGGCCAGCTCAGGATTGTCCCGAACGTAGGTCACAGACCCCTCATACTCCCGCAAAAAGGTCTGCACCGCCTGGGGGTGCTCCTCTATGAAGTCGGCCCGGGCCACCACAGCGGACATGATGAGCTGGCTGCCGTTGTCCAGGTCGTTCCAGGCCTGCGTGAGGTCAATGGCATCCCGGACGCTGCCCTGGCTCTTGGCAATGGCGGCGGTGGCAGCGGGGACGGGGAGCATGGCGGTGTCGATCTCCCCGGAGAGCAGCTTGGCGCTGATCTCGGTGGGGTCTGCAAAGACGATTTCCACGTCCTTGTCCGGGTCCAGGCCGTTCTCGGTGAGCAGATGGCGGAGAATGTACTCCGGGTTGGCCCCCTGGCCGGTGGCGTAAATGGTCTTGCCCTTCAAGTCCGCCATGGACTGGATGGCAGTGCCGCCGCTCCCCTCCAGGATGTGGAGCACGCCCTGAGTGCCCAGGGCCAGGATGCGCACATCTCCGTCGGTCTTGTTGTACAGGTTGGCGGCCATGTTGGAGGCCACCATGGCGATGTCAAACTCCCCCTCCTGGCTGGTCAGGCCGGACACCACCTCGTTGTTGTCCGAGGCGATGGTGTAGGTGTAGTGGTTGACCGTCTCCCCTCGGTCGCTGTCCGTGAGCAGCTTGGCGGCTCCGATGCCCGTGGGGCCGGAGATCACCGCCAGGCGCACCTCCTCCCCCTGAACCTCCTCTTGGCTTGTGGTGACCTGGGGGGTAGCCTGGGTCTGGTTGGCAGCGGTGCAGCCCATCAGCCCCACCGAAAGGGCCGCAGCCATGAGTGCGGCCATCCAAGTTTTCCGTTTCATTGTGTCTCTTCCTTTCCGATTTATCCGGGCCCACACCGCCCCAAGTGGGGTCTTGTGGGCAGATTGTCCATTCTTTGTCTTGTTCGACACTGTATTCTAGCCACCCCTCCCCCCTTTGTCAAGGGCGGGGGCTTGTGTTTTGCCCCGCCGTGCCGTATACTGACACCAAATCCCCTACAAAGGAGTGCATGACCATGAATCACCAAACCATTACCGCCGTCGGCGCACCTGCTGCCGTGGGCCCCTACTGCCACGCCAAGCTGTGCGGCGACACCCTGTACTGCTCCGGCCAGCTGGGGCTGATCCCTGAGACCGGAGTGCTGGCCCAGGGCGTGGAGGCCCAGGCCAAACAGGCCCTGGACAACCTGGGCGCCGTTCTCCAGGCCGCCGGCATGACCTACGCCAATGTGGTCAAAACCACCGTGTTTCTGGCGGACATCGGAGACTTCGGCGCCATCAACGAGGTGTACGCCTCCTACTTCACCGAAAATCCCCCGGCCCGCTCCTGCGTCCAGGCCGGAGCCCTGCCCAAGGGAGGGCTGTTTGAAATTGAGGCCATTGCGGTAAAATAAGATGAGACAAGGGTGGGAGCCCAGGCTCCCACCCTTGCGGTTCAGAATTTCACCAGCGGGACCTCCCCGTTGTCCTCCCCCGGCTCAATGGCACGGATGATGACATCATAGCCATAGTTGTCGTTGACCTGCACGGTCACCCGGTCCCCCACCCGACGGCCCAGCACCGCCCGGCCCACCGGGGACTCCTTGCTCACCAGCCCCTTCAGAGCGTCCTGACGCATGGTGGTGACGATTTGAACGGTCATCTCCTCATCGTCGTCCTCCACATAGATGGTCACCTTGTCATACAGCCCCACCGTCCCCGCCTGGGTGCGCTCGGAGATGATGGTGGCCGTGCGGATGACGTTTTCCAGATAGCGGCACCGGCTGTCGTTGCGGTTTTTCTCCTGCTTGGCGGCCTTGTATTCAAAGTTCTCGCTGAGGTCCCCAAAAGAGCGGGCCTCCTTTACCGCCTCGATGAGCTTGGGACGCAGCTCAAAGCGGCGGTGGTGCAGCTCCTCCCGCATCAGCTCAATGTCCTTTCTGGTTAGTTCCTTTCCCATGGCTTACGCCTCCTTTTCTCCCCAGTTTGGCACAGTGCCGCCCTGCCGTCAAGAAGTTTTTCCCGTATTTTGAAAAAGTCCTTGACATCCCTCCATAGCCATGGTATTATAATTCTTGCCCACGGGCCGGAGTGGCGGAATTGGCAGACGCCCGGGACTTAAAATCCCGTGGGAGTGATCCCGTGCCGGTTCGATCCCGGTCTCCGGCACCACAAGTTTATATCGCGGGGTAGAGCAGTTTGGTAGCTCGTCGGGCTCATAACCCGGAGGTCGTAGGTTCAAATCCTGCCCCCGCAACCAGAAAACCGCTGGAATCGCAAGATTCCGGCGGTTTTATTTTGTTTCTCTGCACTTTTTCGGTTGCTTGATTTTTGGAGTTTTACTTTGACCCAGATTTTGACCCATACGGGAAAATGAAATTTCTCATAACTGCCTTGTTTTCTGCCGCAGTATTT
>DVKO01000071.1 GCA_018715985.1 Candidatus Enterenecus avicola | reverse complement strand
GAGGGGGTGGGGGTGGGTTCCGGGGTCTGGCTGCTCTCCGGGGCCTGGGTCTGACTGTCCTCCGGCTCCTGGGTCTGGGCCGTCTGACTCTGTTGGGGGCTTTCCGCAGTCTGCTGGGGCTGCCAGCTGGGCAGGGAGATCCCGCCGTTGAGGGCCAGCAGATACCCGCCGCCTCCCACCACCAGCACCGCCAATATCACCACCAGCGCCTTGAGAAAGCCGCTGGCGGTACTGCCTCTGCCCTGGTATCCTTTATATCCCATGCGGTTTCGTCTTCGCACCGAAACCACCCGCCTTTCCTGTGTGGTAATCCTGGGCCAGGGTGTCTCTCACCCCAGCTGTGCTCCTTATTCTACCACAGCTTTGCCGTCGATACCAGGGACTTTTTATGGATATTCTGCAAACACTACCGAAATACCCACTGGGTCAGCAGCAGCAGTCCAAATCCGGGCGCACCCAGCACCCCCACCACCAGGGCGTTGAGGGGGTTGACCCCCAGGCAGATGCCCAGACCGGGCCCCACCCCCTGCAACCCCCACAGCACGGCCATGCCCACCCCCCAGCGGGCCAGCAGCCGACCCATCCTGCGCAAGGGCCGGCCCAGGAGGGCCAGCATCACCAGCGCCCCCAGAGCCAGCCCCATCCACACCACCCAGCTCATGACAGGCCCTCGTCGGAGGCGTCCAGCCGCTTGACCTGGCGTACCAGATAGGAGTAGCGGCTGCGCAGGGCGTTGATCTCGTAGACACAGGACTCCACCAGGTCCGGGTCGGAGTGGAGGTTGAACTGGGCATAGGCCTGGTTGAGCAGCACCCGGGTCTGGGCCACCCCCTCCATGAGACACCTGCGCTCCTCCTGCCGGGGATTTTTCCCCCGCCTTCTTCCAACTGTCATCACGCATCCCCCTTTTGGATTTTTGTACCAGTTTCTCTCCCAGTTTAAGCAAAAGGGGGTAAAATTATTCCTCCCGGGCACTTTGTCGGTTGCCACGGAAACCCGTGACAACTCTGCCTTTATATTTTCCCATTACGCACTCTTTACACTTTCGTTACAACTATGGTATACTATGGGCAGTTATGTCCTAATTTGAAGAAAAAGATTGAGGTATACGACTATGGATTTATTTGACGTCCTGACCATGCTGGGCGGGCTGTCCCTGTTCCTCTTCGGTATGTCCGTGATGGGCGACGGACTGGAGCGAGCGGCGGGCAACAAGCTCAAGGCCATCCTGGAGCGGCTCACCTCCAGCCCCATCAAAGGCTTTTTCTTAGGGTTAATTGTCACCGCCATCATTCAGTCCTCCTCTGCCACCACCGTGATGGTGGTGGGCTTTGTCAACTCGGGCGTGATGAAGCTGGGCCAGGCCGTGGGCATCATCATGGGTGCCAACGTGGGCACCACGGTGACAGCCTGGATCCTGTCTCTATCCGGTATTCAGGGGGACAGCTTTTTCATTCAGCTGCTCAAGCCCACCTCCTTCTCCCCCATTTTGGCGGTCATCGGCGTGGTGCTGTATGTCTTTCTCAAGGACAACCGCAAGCGGGACATCGGCGCCATTTTCCTGGGCTTTGCCACCCTCATGTTCGGCATGGACGCCATGTCCGGGGCCGTGGCCGGGCTGAAGGACGTGCCCGAGTTCACCAACATCCTGCTGATGTTCTCCAACCCCATTCTGGGCGTGCTGGCCGGCGCGGTGCTCACCGCCATCATCCAGTCCTCCTCCGCCTCGGTGGGCATTTTGCAGGCTCTGGCCTCCACCGGCGCCGTCACCTTCGGCTCTGCCATTCCCATCATTTTGGGCCAGAACATCGGCACCACCGTCACCGCCATGCTCTCCTCGGTGGGCGCCAACAAAAACGCCCGCCGGGCCGCCCTCATTCACCTGTACTTCAACGTCATCGGCACCATCACCTTCCTCATTCTCTTCTTTCTCCTGCGGCTCATCATTCCCATGCCCTTCCTGGATGACAGCGTCTCCGCCTTTAACATTGCCGTGGTGCACACGATGTTCAATGTGGTGTGCACCCTGGCTCTGCTGCCCTTCAACAAGCTGCTGGTGAAGTTGGCCTGCGCCACCATCAAGGACGAGGCCCAGGAGCCGGAGGTCATCCTGCTGGACGAGCGTCTGCTGGTCACCCCCTCCATCGCCCTGGAGCAGTGCTCCAAGCTGGCCATCGGCATGGCCAACCTGGCCAGCACCTCGGTGAAGCGGGCGTTGGGCCTCATCACCAACTACAACGAGGAGGACGCCAAGCTGGTGTGTGAGGTGGAGGACCAGCTGGACCAGTACGAGGACCTGATGGGCTCCTACCTGGTGAAGCTGTCCACCAAGACCCTGTCGGTCAGTGACAGCCGGATGGTGTCCCTGCTCCTCCACTCCATCAGCGACCTGGAGCGCATCAGCGACCACGCCAAGAGCATTCAGATCTCCGCCCAGCGGATGCACAACAAGCAAAACGTCCTCTCCGGGGACGCCAAGGCGGAGCTGGACGTGCTGGCCAAGGCAGTCACCACCGTCACCCGTGAAACCGCCAAGAGCTTCGCCGACGACGACAGCAAGCGGGCCCGGAAGGTGGAGCCTCTGGAGCAGGTGGTGGACCACCTGTGCGCCAACATGAAGGCCCGCCACATCAAGCGCCTCCAGGACGGCGCCTGCAAAGTGGAGCAGGGAATGCTCTTCACCGATGTGCTGGGCGACTGCGCCCGCATCTCCGACCACTGCTCCAACGTGGCCGCCGCCATCATCGAGCTGCACCACGACAGCTACGACACCCACCAGTATCTGGGGGATCTGCGCAGCGACCCCGAGTTCAAGGAGCTGTATCAGGAGTACCTGGCCCAGTATCCCCTGCCCTAATCCCCAAGCATTTCTCACCGCCGCAGCCATTGTGCACCGCCGTAGCCACAGGCTGCGGCGGTTTTGTTTGTGAGGCACTGGGCCAGGCTAAACGCCTCCCTTGTGGAAAGGGAGGTGGCCCGGCATTACGGGGCCCCTGCCAAAACCCAGCGCAAGCGGGTTTGGTGGGGAGAGGAGGTGCGACGGCGTGAGCGAGACTTGCCCCGCCTCTCAGGGGCGAGGCGAGGGATACTCAGTCCGCACCGACGAGTCGGAGGGATTGTTGGCACCTGGGCAGCGTCAACCCCTCAGTCAGCCTGACGGCTGACAGCTCCCCTTGCACAGGGGAGCCTTTTGGCGTACCCTCCAGCCTTTCCCCACTTTAACCCCGCCCTTGCTTGGCAAAGTCGCTTCCTTGACGGGGGCCAAACCTTGCGTTATAATTAAAATGAAATGATATGCTCATATAAAAGTAGGTGCAACTATGGCAAAAGCCACTTCTAAGACAACATATGACAATCAATCCATTTCCTCCCTGAAGGGCCCGGACCGGGTGCGCAAACGCCCCGGCGTCATCTTCGGCTCCGACGGGCTGGACGGATGCCAGCACGCGGTGTTTGAGATCCTCTCCAACGCCATCGACGAGGCCCGGGAGGGCCACGGCAGCCAGATCATCGTCACCCGCTACCAGGACCACTCCATCGAGGTGGAGGACTTCGGACGGGGCTGCCCCGTGGACTGGAACGAGGCGGAAGGCCGGTACAACTGGGAGCTGGTGTTCTGCGAGCTGTACGCCGGCGGCAAGTACAAAAACGGGGACGGGGACAACTACGAGTACTCCCTGGGGTTAAATGGCCTGGGCTCCTGCGCCACCCAGTATGCCTCCCGCTACTTCGACGCCACCATCTACCGGGACGGGTTCAAATACACCCTCCACTTTGAGCGGGGGGAGCTGGTGGGCGAGATGGGCAAGGAGCCTGCCGACCGGAAAAAAACCGGCTCCAAGTTCCGCTGGCTTCCCGACCTGGACGTGTTCACCGACATCGACATCCCCCTGGAGTATTACACCGACACCCTGAAGCGCCAGGCGGTGGTCAACGCCGGGGTCACCTTCCGGCTGCGCAACCAGGTGGGGGGCAAGTTTGAAACCACCGACTTCAAGTATGAAAACGGCATCATCGACTATGTCACCGAGCTGGTGGGGGATCAGGCCCTCACCGCCCCGGTGTTCTGGCAGGCCGAGCGACGTGGCCGGGACCGGGCGGACAAGGCGGACTACAAGGTGAAGCTGTCCGTGTCCTTCTGCTTCTCCAACACGGTAAATCTGGTGGAGCACTACCACAACTCCTCCTGGCTGGAGTACGGCGGGGCCCCGGAGAAGGCCATGCGCTCCGCCTTTGTCTCCGCCATTGACGGGTGGCTGAAGCAAAACGGAAAGTATCAAAAGAGTGAGTCCAAAATCACCTGGGCGGACATTCAGGACTGCCTGGTGCTGGTGTCCAACAACTTCTCCACCCAGACCAGCTACGAAAACCAGACCAAAAAGGCCATCACCAACAAGTTTGTCCAGGAGGCCATGACCGAGTTCCTCCGCTCCCAACTGGAGGTCTATTTCATTGAAAACCCCTTTGACGCGGAGAAGATCGCCGGGCAGGTGCTCATCAACAAGCGCTCCCGGGAGACTGCCGAAAAGACCCGTCTGGGCATCAAAAAGAAGCTGTCCGGCTCGGTGGACATCTCCAACCGGGTGCAGAAGTTCGTGGACTGCCGTACAAAGGACGTGTCTCGCCGGGAACTGTATATCGTGGAGGGCGACTCCGCTCTGGGCGCCTGTAAGCTGAGCCGGGACGCGGAGTTCCAGGGTATCATGCCGGTGCGAGGGAAGATTTTGAACTGTCTCAAGGCAGACTACGCCAAAATCTTCAAAAGTGAGATCATCACCGACCTGTTGAAGGTGATGGGCTGCGGCGTGGAGGTGAAGGACAAGCACGTGAAAGACCTGTCCGCCTTCGACCTGTCCGCCCTGCGGTGGAACAAGATCATCATCTGTACCGATGGCGACGTGGACGGCTTCCAGATCCGCACCCTCATTCTCACCATGCTCTACCGCCTCACCCCCACCCTCATTCAGGAGGGGTATGTGTTCATCGCCGAGTCCCCCCTGTACGAGATCACCTGCAAGGAAAAGACCTGGTTTGCCTACTCCGACCGGGAGAAGGCGGAGATCTGCCAGCAGCTGGACGCAGAGAAAAAGAAGTATGACTTGCAGCGCTCCAAGGGCTTGGGCGAGAACGAGCCGGACATGATGTGGCTGACCACCATGAGCCCGGACACCCGGCGGCTCATCAAGGTCATGCCCGAGGATGTGGAGCGTACCGCCCAGGTCTTTGACCTACTGCTGGGGGACAACCTCCAGGGCCGCAAGGACCACATTGCGGAAAACGGGTATAAATACCTGGATATGGCGGATATATCCTGATTCGCCGAAAAAGGCAAAGCCTTTTCCGACGGTAAAGATTGCACCCTGCTGCGCGCATATTTTGTCTGAGACAGACAAAATCCACACTTGCAGGGCGAGAAGTATGTTTCGCCATGCGCATGTCCTGGCGAAACATGAATTTCAATTTTTCGCACCTGCGGGTGCGAACTCTGCGAGGCTTTTCTCACAAAGCCAGCAACCAGTATCATGATAAGGACGGAATTACATGGCTAAGAAGAAGTCCCCCCAGGAGGGGGAGAAGAAAAAGACAAACCCCAACGTGATGGGGCTCCACGCCCAGGTGGTGGAGCAGCCCATCACCCAGACCCTGGAGCTCAACTATATGCCCTACGCCATGTCGGTGATCGTCTCCCGGGCCATCCCGGAAATCGACGGCTTCAAGCCCAGCCACCGCAAGCTGCTCTACACCATGTATCAGATGAAGCTGCTCTCGGGGCCCCGCACCAAGAGCGCCAACGTGGTGGGTGCCACCATGAAGCTCAACCCCCACGGGGACGCCGCCATCTACGACACCATGGTGCGCCTCTCCCGGGGCTACGGGGCGCTGCTCCACCCCCTGGTGGACTCCAAGGGCAACTTCGGCAAGGTGTACTCCCGGGACATGGCCTGGGCCGCCTCCCGTTACACCGAGGTGCGCCTGGACCCCATCTGTCAGGAGCTGTTCCGGGACATTGACCAGGACGCGGTGGACTTTGTGCCCAACTACGACGGCAAGCTGCAAGAGCCCACCCTGCTGCCCACCACCTTCCCCAACGTGCTGGTGGCGGCCAACCAGGGCATCGCCGTGGGCATGGCCTCCAACCTGTGCGGGTTCAACCTGGGTGAGGTGTGCGAGGCCGCCATCGCCCGGATGAAGAACCCGGAGGCCGACCTGCTGTCCATTTTGAAGGCCCCCGACTTCTCCACCGGCGGCCAGCTGCTCTACGACCAGAAGGCCCTGGAGGACATCTACCGCACCGGCCGGGGCAGCGTGAAGCTGCGGGCCAAGTGGAACTATTCCAAGAGCGAAAACCTGATTGAGGTCACCGAGATCCCCTACTCCACCACCGTGGAGGCCATCATTGACAAGGTGGCGGAGCTCATCAAGGGGGGAAAGATCCGGGAGATCTCGGATATGCGGGACGAGACGGGGCTGGACGGTCTGAAAATCGCCATTGACCTGAAGCGGGGCACCGACCCGGAGAAGCTGATGAACAAGCTCTTCTCCCTCACCCCCCTCCAGGACACCTTCTCCTGCAACTTCAACATCCTCATCGCCGGAATGCCCCGGGTGATGGGGGTGGGCGAGATCCTGGACGAGTGGACCGCCTGGCGCATGGACAGCGTGCGCCGCCGCACCTACTATATCTGCAAGAAGAAAGAGGACAAGCTGCACCTGCTCCGCGGTCTGAAGCAAATTCTGCTGGACATCGACAAGGCCATTGCCATCATCCGGGAGACGGAGGAGGAGGCCGAGGTGGTGCCCAACCTGATGATCGGGTTTGGCATCGACCAGATCCAGGCCGAGTACGTGGCGGACATCCGGCTGCGCAACATCAACAAGGAGTACATCCTCAAGCGGGTGGAGGAGGTCTCCTCCCTGGAGGAGGAGATCGCAGACCTGAAGGACCTGATGAACTCCCCCAAGCGGATCCAGAAGGTCATCATCGGCGAGCTCCAACAGGTGAAGAAGAAGTATGACACCCCCCGGCGCACCGAGATCATCTATGAGTATGAGAACCTCACCGCCGAGAAGGCCGCCGCCCAGGAGGCTCCGGACTATCCGGTCCACGTCTTTCTCTCCCAGGAGGGGTATTTCAAAAAGATCACCCCCCAGTCTCTGCGCATGAGCGGGGAACAGAAGTACAAGGAGGGGGACGGCCCCTTCCTCCACTGGGAGGGGAGCAACCGGGACGAGCTGCTGGTGTTCACCGACCATCAGCAGTGCTACAAGACCCGACTGTCCGACTTCGACGACACCAAGGCCAGCGTGTTGGGGGACTATCTGCCCACCAAGCTGGGCATGGACGGGGAGGAAAAGGTGGTATGGGCCTGCGACCCCGGGGATTACTCCGCCCATCTGCTCTTCTTCTTTGAAAACGGCAAGGCCGCCCGGGTGGAGCTGAACGCCTACCAGACCCAGACCCGGCGGAAAAAACTCACCGGGGCCTATTCGGACAAGTCCCCCCTGGTGTCCGCCCTGGTGCTCTCGGAGGACACGGAAATGGCCGTGTGCTCCACGGAAGGGCGGTGCGTGGTGTTCCACACCGCCTCCCTCACCCCCAAGTCCACCCGCTCCACCCAAGGGGTGAACATCATGACCCTCAAGCCCAAGTACAAGGTGGCCTGGGCCAAGCCCCTGAGCCAGACCACCATTGTCAACACGCCCCGCTATCGGGCCCGCTCCCTGCCCATTGCCGGGGCGCTGCTCAAGGAAGAAGACCGAGGCGAGACCCAGCTGTCTCTGCTGTGACAAGGAGAAGAGAACGCCATGAATATAAAGAAAGATCTATGGGCCGTCCTGGTCATCACCTTTGCCGCCGCCATCTACGCTCTGGGCTTTGTCTGGTGCTTTGCCCCCAACAACATCGCCTTTGGCGGCATCACCGGCGTGGCCCAGATCATCAACCACTTCATCCCCGCCTGCCCTGTGGGCCTGACGGTGATCGTGCTCAACATTCCCCTGTTCATTCTGGGCTGGAAGTTCATCGGCGGGCGGCTGCTGGTGTTCTCCCTGTACGCCATGTTCATCTCCTCGGTGTTCATCGACCTGCTCACCCCCCTCTACGACTGGCAGCCCATGGAGCCCCTGCTGGCCTGCATCTACGGCGGGCTGATCATGGGCCTGTCCCTGGGCTTTGTGTTCCAGCAGGGCGCCACCACCGGCGGCACCGATCTGGCCGCCCGGCTTTTGAAGCTGGTGTTCAAATGGCTGCCCATGGGTAAGCTGCTGCTGGCAGTGGACCTGGTGGTGGTGGTGCTGGTGGCCGTGGCCTTCCGCGCCATCAACACCGCCCTCTACGGCCTGGTGGCCCTGTACATCTCCACCCTGGCCATGGACGGGGTACTCTACGGCATGGACACCGCCAAGGTGGCCTACATCATCAGCGATCACAACGAGGAGATCCGCCGGGTGCTGGTGGACGACCTGGACAAGGGGGTCACCATTCTCCACGGCCAGGGCGCCTACACCGGGGCGGAGAAGCGGGTGCTCCTGTGCGCCTTTAAGCAGCGGGAGATCGCCACCATCAAATCTGCGGTGAAGGGGCTGGACCCCAACGCCTTTCTCATTGTGTGCAACGCCCACGAGGTGCTGGGCGAGGGCTTTCGGATGTATCACGCCGACGGACTCTAAGGAGGGAAAACCACCATGGCAGATGTGAAAAAACTGCGAAAAAACCTGGAGCGGGAGGGCTTTGTCACCTCCTATTTTGAGACGGGGGAGGAGGCCTGCGCCTACCTGGACCAAAAACTGGACGGCACCACCATCGGTTTTGGCGGCTCGGTGACGGTGCAGGAGCTGGGCCTCTACGACAAACTGGCCACCCACAACACCTGTCTGTGGCACTGGCAGAACTCGGACGTGCTGGACGCCTCCCGCACCCACGCCTACCTCTGCTCCCTCAACGGGGTGAGCGAAAACGGGGAGCTCATCAACATTGACGGCAGCGGAAACCGGGTGGCCTCCGGCCTGTTCGGCCACCAGGAGCTGTATTTTGTCATTGGCGTGAACAAGATCGCCCCGGATTTTGAGTCCGCTCTGTGGCGGGCCCGGAACATTGCCGCCCCCAAAAACGCCCAGCGTCTGGGGTGCAAGACCCCCTGTGCTGTGAACGGGGACCGCTGCTACGACTGCGACAGCCCCCAGCGCATCTGCGCCGCTCTCACGGTGTACTGGCGCAAGCCCAAGGCTATCCCCCATGTGGAAGTGGTGATCGTCAACCAGGACCTGGGCTATTGAACCCCATTTGAGAGGAGGAGACCCATGAAAACCAAATTGCTGGCCCTCTGCCTTGCCCTGGCCCTGCCCCTGTCCGGGTGCAGCGCCATGCTGGAGCGCAGCCACGTCTCCTCCACCGCCCACCTGGACTACTCGGTGGCGGAGGACTCCTCCATTCTGCGGGTGGAGACCTATCAAGGGCTGGTCAACGCCCTGCTCTACTTCGTCAATCAGCACGCCGGGCGGGGCACCATCCGGCTGTACAACTACTCCGGCGATGTGGAGTCCGACCTGGAGTCCGCCTGCAACGAGGTGATGACGGAGGACCCCCTGGGGGCGTTCTCCGTGCGCTCCATGAAGTACGACAGCACCCGCATCCTCTCCTACTACGAGGTGGATGTGAGCATTGTCTACTCCCGCTCCGTCCAGGCGGTGTCCTCCATCCAGTCGGTGTCCGGCCAGTCGGGCCTGCGCAGCGAGCTGACCCGGGCCATCTCCTCCCGGCTGTCCCAAAGCCTGTCCCGGGTGACCTATTTCTCCGGGGACGCCTCCACGGTGGAGTCCCTGTTCTGGCTGTCCTTTTACAGCAGCCCCCAGCTGGCCCTCACCCCCCCATCCCAGATCTCGGTGTCCCTCTACCCTGATGAAGGCCCCCAGCGCATTGTGGAGGTGAGCCTGACCTGGCCCGACCGCCAGACCGATGTGGACGAATACGCCAAGCAGCTGGACGAGGTGGTGGACGGGCTGCTGGAGGACGCCTCCACGGTCCCCTACACCGCCCAGTCCCTCACCACCCTGGTGCAGCAGATGGTCACCCCCTCCTCCACCGGCTCCCTCACCGCCCTGGACGCCCTGTCCGGCAAACCGGCCAGCGACCAGGGGCTGCTGCTGGGCCTGGAGGCCGTGCTGCAAGGGGCCGGCGTGGATGCCAATATGGTGTTGGGCACCCTCCGGGGCAGCTCCACCCTGTGGCTCATCGTCTCCACCCAGGACGGCTACCGCCACCTGCTCCCCCGCTCCCTCTACCCCGACCACCAGCTGGAGCTGTATACCGACCAGCAGATGACCGACCTGGGCTACACCTGGAACACCTCGCTCTACCCCGCCTGCCTGGAAAATGGGGAGGGGTAATTCCCTGCCGCATTTGTGTGGTTCCCCTGTTCTGGCCTGCATCGAACGCCGTGGTATGGATGCAGGCCAAACTTTTTCAAAAACCTTTGAGAAAACTGTTGACAAAATGGCCCCCGTCTGGTATTATTCCTTTTGTCGCTGCGAGTGTAGCTCATCTGGTAGAGCGCCACCTTGCCAAGGTGGAGGTAGCGAGTTCGAGCCTCGTCACTCGCTCCAAATAAAAACGGTCTGACTTAGGTCAGGCCGTTTTTATTTGGTAACCGTAGGATATTTCCATGCTCGGCGGAAGTCAATTCCGCTTTGCGCCAAGGTTTCCCGTTTTCTCCCAGGCCCAAAGCCTCCCTCTGGGAGGGAGGTGGCCCGGCATAAGCCGGGTCGGAGGGAGCCTGTGGTACATACCACAGGGCTTTGACGCAAGGGGCGGCGTGTGTCGCAGTGGCCGGAACGCCTGGAAAGGTTCTTTTCTCGGTGCAAAACCGCCGTACAGCCGCCCGCATACTCCCTCAGTCTGCCCTTCGGGCAGCCAGGGCCTGTTGCAAAATACGTAGATTGTCTAACTCCCCACCAGAGACAATCCCCCAGTCACCTACGGTGACAGCCCCCTTTACACAAGGGGGCCTTGGTACTGCGGTGTTTCTGTTGTCAGATTTCAGCGAACATATAGATAAAATTTCTCCTTATAGAACAAC
>DVKO01000070.1 GCA_018715985.1 Candidatus Enterenecus avicola | reverse complement strand
TGACGGCGTGAGCGAGACTTGCCCCGTCTCTCAGGGGCGAGGCGAGGGATACACAGTCCGCACCGACGAGTCGGAGGGATTGACCGAACGAAAAGGTCTGTTGCAAAACCATAATTTTGCAACAGACCCCTCTTGAGCGTATGGAAGAATTCGACACGCACCTGAAAAATGCCTGTATGTTCGAGACATAAAAAGAGGCCGCACAGCCAGAAGCTGTGCGGCCTGCTTTTTGCAGACTGAATTAGTCAGCGGGAGCGATGGCGCCCACGGGGCAAACACCAGCGCAAGAGCCGCAGTCGATGCAGCTGCTGGCGTCGATCTGCATATGATCGTCACCCATGGAGATAGCGCCCACGGGGCAGGTAGACTCACAAGCGCCGCAGGATACGCAGGTATCGTTGATTGCATGTGCCATGTAAAATACACCTCCATCATTAGAGTTAGAACCATACTCATTGTAGCATAATTGACGAAAAAAGCAATAAGAAATTTTGGGAAAGCCGGGGGAGAAAAAACTGGAACCCTGGGGGTATAAACCCCGGAAAATCAACCCATGATTGGAGGGAAGACAGGAGGGATTCCATGGAAGAGAGCGGAAAGCGGAAGGACGGTTCCGCAGTGGGGAAAAAGGGCGGACTGCCCCGGGATTCGGCCGGGTGGGGCGGGGAGCTTCAGGCCACCCGGTCCGAGCGGGCCCGGGTGCGGGAGGGGGGAGAGACCAAGCTCACCGACCGCTATTCCCGGGATCTCACCCGTATGGCGGCCCTGGGGGCACTGGACCCTCTCATTGGACGGGAGGAGGAGGTCAACCGGGTGGTACAGATCCTCTCCCGGCGCACCAAAAATAACCCTGCCCTGGTGGGGGAGCCGGGGGTGGGCAAGACCGCCGTGGCGGAGGGGTTGGCCATGCGCATGGCCGCCGGGCAGGTGCCTCCTGTGCTGCGGGGCAAGCGGCTTCTCTCCCTGGACCTGGTGTCCATGGTGGCGGGAACCAAATACCGGGGCGAATTTGAGGAGCGGGTCAACCAGATCCTGACCGAGGTGCACCGGGCGGGCAACGTGATCTTGTTTCTCGACGAGCTGCACAACATTGTGGGGGCCGGTTCGGCGGAAGGGGCCATTGATGCGGCCAACATCCTCAAGCCCGCCCTGGGCCGGGGGGAGATCCAGGTGGTGGGCGCCACCACCCTGGAGGAGTACCGCAAGTATATCGAGAAGGACTCCGCCCTAGAGCGCCGGTTTCAGCCCGTGCGGGTGGGGGAGCCCACCCCTCAGCAGGCGCTGGACATTCTCAAGGGCATCCGCCCCCGGTACGAGGAGCACCACGGGGTGGTGATTACCGACCAGGCCCTGGAGGCGGCGGTGGAGCTGTCCCGGCGGTACCTGCCCGACCGGTTTCTGCCCGACAAGGCCATTGACCTGGTGGATGAGGGGGCGGCCAAGCTGCGGATGCAGGGAGAGCTGCCCCATTCTCTGCGGGGGCTGGCCGGGCGCATTGAACAGGCCGCCCAGCAGCGGCGGGCGGCGGCTGCCCAGCAGGACTACGAGCGGGCCGCCATGCTCCGGGATGCGGAGTGGGACTTTCGCAGTGAGCTCAGCCGCAAGCTGGCCCGGAAACAGCTGCCCCCTCAGCAGCAGCTGGAGGGAGAGCACATCGCTGCGGTGGTGTCCCAGTGGACGGGCATCCCGGTGGAGACGGTGACAAAGGGGGAGGCCAAGCGGCTGCTGGAGCTGGAGGAGGAGCTGAAACGCCGGGTGGTGGGCCAGGATCAGGCGGTGGCGGCGGTGTCGGCAGCCATCCGACGCTCCCGGGTGGGGCTGAAAGAGCCCAACCGTCCGGTGGGGGTGTTTCTCTTTTTGGGCCCCACGGGAGTGGGCAAGACCGAGCTGTGCCGGGCCCTGGCCGCCGCCCTCTTTGGCAGCGAGGAGGCCATCATCCGCTTTGATATGTCGGAATATATGGAAAAGCACTCGGTGTCCCGGCTGGTGGGGGCGCCTCCCGGCTATGTGGGCCACGAGGAGGGGGGACAGCTCACCGAGCGGGTGCGCCGCCGCCCCTGGTCGGTGGTGCTCTTCGACGAGCTGGAAAAGGCCCACACCGACCTGCACAACATCCTCCTCCAGGTTATGGAGGACGGGGTGCTCACCGACGGCCTGGGCCGCCGAGCGGACTTCCGCAACACGGTGGTGGTGATGACCTCCAATGTGGGGGCCCGCCACATGGTTAGCCGCACCCCGCCCATGGGCTTTGCCGGAGGCGATCTGGACCAGTTCCGCACCCAGGCTGTGATGGAGGAGCTGAAACGGCAGTTTCCACCGGAGTTTCTCAACCGCCTGGACGAGGTGGTGCTCTTCCACCGGCTGGACCAGTCCAATTTGGAGCGCATCGCCGGGCGGCTGCTGGGCGGCCTGGAGGGCCGTCTGGCCGCCCTGGGGGTGGGGCTGAAGGCGGACCGTCAGGCGGTGTCCCTGCTGGCCAGCCCCACGGAGGAGCGGGAAAAAGACCAGGGCGCCCGCCCCATCCGCCGGGCGGTGCGCCGGCGGGTGGAGGAGCCCGCGGCCCAGATGCTCCTGTCCAACAACCTGGAGCGGGGGGATGTGCTGTGTCTGGGGGTGGAGGAGAAGCAGCTGGTGCTCCACCGGGAGAAAAAACAGGTGTAAAACAGAGGAAGCTGCCTGCATTTGTGGGCAGCTTCCTCTGTATATATGAATGAATATTCATCATATGACGGATAAAACCCGGATATTGTGGAATATTACCCAGAAAATTTCGGGTACGACTGAATAGTTATGCAAAATGGGGACTTGCATTCTGGAAAAAGAAAGCGTATACTGTACTTCACCAAGACAGAGAAACGCATTGGAGGAATGCAACCATGGCAGAGGTAAAGAAAGTAGTGCTGGCCTATTCCGGCGGCTTGGATACATCCATCATCATCCCCTGGCTGAAGGAGAACTACGGAAACCCCGAGATCATCGCCGTGTCCGGCGACGTGGGCCAGGGCACCGAGCTGGACGGCCTGGAGGAGAAGGCCATCAAAACCGGAGCTTCCAAGCTGTATGTGGAGGACCTGACCGACGAGATGGTGGACGACGTGATCATCCCCTCCATGATGATGGGGGCCAAGTATGAGGACTATCTGCTGGGCACCGCCTTTGCCCGGCCCATCATTGCCAAGCGTCTGGTGGAGATCGCCAAGGCGGAGGGGGCCGACGCCATCTGCCACGGCTGCACCGGCAAGGG
>DVKO01000069.1 GCA_018715985.1 Candidatus Enterenecus avicola | reverse complement strand
TTATATACTGCCCTTTGACCTGTGTCAACAATTTATGCCCACTTCCGCAAAGAGGAAAAGAGCACCAGACGGTGCTCTTTTCAACGTGTTTGAGATATTAGGATTCAATGCCCCGGGAGACCAGGTACTTCTTGACCATCAGGGCCACCTTGAAGGTGATGGCGTCGTCAAACTCCCGCAGGTCCAGGCCCGTGAGCTTTTTGATCTTCTCCAGCCGGTAGACCAGCGTGTTGCGGTGGACGAACAGCTTGCGGGCGGTCTCGGAGACGTTGAGGTTGTTCTCGAAGAACTTGTTGATGGTGAACAGGGTCTCCTGATCCAGGGCGTCAATGGGATTCTTCTTGAACACCTCTTGCAGGAACATCTCACACAGGGTGGTGGGCAGCTGGTAGATCAGGCGGCCGATGCCCAGATTCTCGTAGTTGATGATGGAGCGCTCGGTGTCAAACACCTTGCCCACTTCAATGGCCACCTGGGCCTCCTTGTAGGAGCGAGCCAGATCCCGCACGTGGTTGACAATGGTGCCCATACCCACCACGGTCTTGATGCCCAACTCCCGCAGCAGGGTCTCCTGGATGTTCTGGGCGATTTTGTACACGTCCCGGGCGTCGTTGTGCTCGCTGAGCTGCTTGACCAGGGCCACATCGGTCTCGCTGAGGGTGATGACAAAGTCGGTCTGACGGTCGGGGTACAAATTGGTCATCACATCCACGGCGGACACATCGGGCACACCCAGCTGGCGCACCAGCACCACCACCCGGGGCACCTCGGAGACAAAGTGGAGCTCCTTGGCCCGGACATAGATGTCACCCAGCAGGATGTTGTCGGAGAGGATGTTTTTGACAAAGGTGGCCTTGTCGTGCTTCTCCTCATAGTAGGTCTTGGCTCCGTTGAGGGCGATGGTGGCCATGGCGCACATGGTGGCAGCCTGCTCATCCTCGCCCCGCACGAAGGCGGCGTAGTCAAATTGACCATTCCAACCGGACATGGCCTTAAAGGTGAACCCGTTGCTGACCACCAGGTTGTCCCCTTCTGCTGCCAAGAGCGCGGGGATATTCCCCCACTTTTCGCCAATATAGGCCAACTCGTTGCACGCCAGAACGGTGCCCTGCTCGTCGATCACGCCGATGGCACGATCCGAGCACTCCTTCATCTGGAGAACGATACTCTGGAAAATGCGGCTGGACATTGCGCAATCCCCTTTCCTGGCAGTTTGTCTCTCCCACTGCCTTGTTTATTTTCACAAGTGTTATTATATCGATTTATCCCGCCGACTTCAATAGTTTTTTTCAAATTTTTTGGTGATATTGCCAGAACTTTCGTCTCATTGACGGAAAAGGCTGTGAATTTCCCGGTCGGTTAGTGCTCTCCATCCACCTTTATCCAGTTGTTCATCCAACGTCAAAGCGCCGAACTTTATGCGTTTTAGATAAGTCACCGGCTTCCCCCGTGCGGCCATCATTCGTTTGATTTGATGATATTTTCCCTCTCTTATGGTGATATATGCAGCAGTATTTCCGCTGAGAAGTTCCAACTTTCCAGGCAAACATTGGTATCCATCCCTCAGAAGTATTCCCTGGGAAACCGCCTCCACATCTCCCTGGTCCAGGATTCCGTCCACCTCCACATAGTACACCTTGTCCACGTGGTGACGGGGGGAGAGCAGACGGTGGGCCAGCGGGCCGTCATTGGTGATGAGCAGCAGGCCCTCGGTGTCCTTATCCAGCCGTCCCACCGGGAACAGACCCATCTCCCGGTACTGCGGAGGCAGCAGATCCAGCACTGTCCGGTCTCTCCCGTCCTCCGTGGCGGAAACCACTCCGGCGGGCTTATGGAGCATGAGGTACACCGGCCCCCCGGCCCCAATCGTTGTGCCGTCCACCGCCACGGGGGTATCCGGCGCCACCTTCTCCTCCGGGCTGCGGCAGACCGTGCCGCCCACGGATACCCGTCCGGCCCGGATCAGATCCTTGGCCTCCTTCCGGCTCCACTGGCCTGTGGCCGCCAATCGCTTGTCCAATCGTTCCATGGCTGCACTCCTTTTTCTCTGACGTTTCTCCCAGCATTGTATCATATTCCGGGCTGGAAATACATATCTATTCCGTGTATCAGTCCATGACCATTGGAGGGATTTCTATGCTCATTGTCACGGCACGCATTCCAAGACGCCGCCTCATGGCCGGAGGGATCAGTGCCCTGTGCTGCTGCCTGGTTTTGGTGGTAGCCCTGGTGCTCAGCCTGAACCAAGGGGCGGTTCCCGCCTCGTCCAGCGTCCAGAACATGGGAGATAACAGCAATCGGGTGGCCTACCTTCAGCAACTGGGCTGGACGGTGGAGGAGGAGGCGATCTCCACCCAAGAGTTGCTGGTGCCCGAGACCCTGGACGAGAGCTACGACGCTTACCTCACTCTATTGCGGGAGCAGGGATTTGCCCTGGAGGACTACTGCGGCAAGCACATTCAGCGGTATGTCTACCAGATCACCAACTACCCCTCCGGCCGCACCGATGCACAGGCGGTGCTGCTGGTGTATGATGGAACTCTGGCGGGCGGCCATGTACAGGCCCAGGACGGCAGCTTTGTCTCCCCTCTGGCCTTCCCCACGGCTGCTCCCGCCCCATCCGCCACGACATAGCAACAACAGGGGCCTGTGGATCATCCACAGGCCCCTGTTTCACGTTCCAGACGTCTCTTCCCCGGCCTCCTTCATCATATGCACATTGAGGTGGGGGTAGGTCATTTCAATTTCGTTGGCGTCGAAAGCGGGTTTGATGGCCTCCAACAGGTCGTAATGCACCGTCCAGTAATCGTCATTGGCACACCACACCCGGATGATGTATTCAATGGCGCTGTCCTGGTAGGCATTGACCCGCACCATCACCGGCTTTTCATGGTCGATCATGGGATTCTCCTCCACCAGCCTGGAGAGTACCCCTTTGACCTTTTCGGTGGGCGCATCATAGGAGGCAGTCACTTTGATCTCCACCCGGCGGTGGGTCTGGCTGGAATAGTTGACCACGTTGGAGCCCACAATGGTGCTGTTGGGCAGCTGGATGAGCTTGTTGTCCACGCTGGTGAGCTTGGTATAAAAAAGGCCCACCTCGTACACCGTGCCCGAGCAGTTCCCGGCATCCACGTAATCCCCCACCTTAAAGGGCTTGGAGGCCAGCAGCTGAAGGCCCGCAAACACATTGGAGAGAAAGTTCTGGATGGACAGGGACAGAGCCAGGCCCACCACAGAGAGCAGCGCCACAAAGGAGGTCACAGGGATTTCCAGGCAGCTCATAAGCACGATGGCCGCCACAGCCAGCAGCAACACCTTGACAGCGGTGCGGATCAGGCGCTTGATGGCGTCCTCCAGGGGCAAGCGGCCCAGCATCCGATCCACCAGCTTCATAATGATTTTAATGGCAATCAGGCTGATGACCACCACAGGCACAATAATCAGCACTTTTTCCAGGAGAAAATCCCCCAGCTTGCTGAGTAGTTCCATGGGATCCTTCCACGGCATAAACATCCCTCGTTTCTTGATCTGGAGTGGTGCCATTGTACCATAGTTGCACCGTGAGGGGCAAGGCTCAAAAGTTTCCTGCCAGCCTCGCAGAGTTCGTCCCCTTTGGGGACGAAGAATTGAAATACATTTTCTCCCGCGACCTGTGCGTGGGAGAAAATACTTCTCGCCCTGCAAGTGTGAATTTGCCCGTCTTTGACGGGCAAACTTTGCGCGCAGCAGGGTGCAATTTTCTCTTTGAATGGCTCTGCCATTCAAAGAGAAAAAACAAGAGCGGCCCGAAGGCCGCTCTTGTGAAACAACTAAAATTAGTCGTTGATGACGTCGATAACAACGCCGGAGCCAACGGTGCGGCCGCCCTCACGGATAGCGAAGCGCAGGCCCTTCTCGATGGCGATGGGGGTGATTAGCTCCACGTTCATGTCGACGTTATCGCCGGGCATGCACATCTCAGTGCCCTCGGGCAGAGTGATGACGCCGGTCACGTCGGTGGTACGGAAGTAGAACTGAGGACGATAGTTGTTGAAGAAGGGGGTGTGACGGCCGCC
>DVKO01000068.1 GCA_018715985.1 Candidatus Enterenecus avicola | reverse complement strand
AGCCGGGGACGCTCCGCTGGGGTGACTTTCTGATTGGGCAGAAAGTCACCAAAGACCCACCAAAGGCGGGGCCTTCCCCCGCCTTGTGGAATCCACCCCGCGGTACTGGATGTGCCTGCATCCTCCTTGTTTCGGCCCTGGGCCTGGAGAGGTCACATAGATGGCGTAGACCTTCTACCGAACGTGCCTACTCCTCTGTGTGGTTGTTCTTCGATTGCCAGGGCCTTACTCTGGTGAGCCGCTGTTTCCAGCTAACGGGGGCCAGGCTTCCGGTGGCGGGAACGCCGCTGCTCCAAGGTAGGCCCGGAGGTGGAAACCACCAGTCTGTAGGGCCAGCTGCCCAGAGCAGCTTGGTGTGGTGGCAGGAACAGGAGCCACAGCAAGGGGGACGGGCCGAATCTAGACTTGATGCAGGTCCAGCTTGGTACCCCAGGGAGGTCCTTAGGGGGGAACGCCCTAAGCGGGTTTTGATTCCTTTTGACCGAGCAAAAGGAACCCCCAGCGGGGAGCGTCCCCACCAGGCTGGCAAGCCTAATGCAGGAAAATGAAAATAGTCAATTTCTCCGACCCTGCGGAGCTAAAAAGGGTTAGGGCTTTGCCTTGCTGATATCACTCCTGGCTCTGCTCCAGGTGGGGCAATTTCTCCAGCTGCTCCAGCAGGTTGTTCAGGTCGTCCACATTGTAATACTCCAGCTCAATGCGGCCCTTCTTCTTGCCGGCGGTGATCTTCACCTTGCGGCCCAGATGGGAGGCCAGCTGCTGCTGGGCCTGGTCAATGTACATCTGGTGTTCGTGGGCGGGCTTCTCCTTTTTCACCTTGGGCTCCAGGGTGAAGTGCTTGGCGGCGGTCTCCGCCTGCCGCACGGACAGCCCCTGGTCGGCGATCCAGTCGGCGAAGGCGATCTGGGTCTGTTCCCCCTCCACCATGAGAATGGCCCGTCCGTGTCCGGCGGAGAGGGTGCCATCCGCCAGCTTTTCCCGGACGGCAGGGGGGAGGGAGGTGAGCCGCAGGGCGTTGGCAATGGCGGGGCGGGACTTGCCCATCCGCCGGGCCACCTCCTCCTGGGTGAGGCCGTAGTCGGTGAGCAGCACCAGATACCCCTCCGCCTCTTCCATGGGGTTCAGGTCCTCCCGCTGGAGGTTTTCAATGAGGCCCAACTCCATCACTTTCCGGTCGTCCGCCTCGATGATGACCACGGGCACCTCGGTGAGGCCCGCCTCTTTGGCGGCCCGCCACCGGCGTTCCCCGGCGATGATCTGATAATATCCGGTGGAGAGACGGCGGACGGTGAGGGGCTGAATGATGCCGTGCTCCCGGATGGAGTCCGCCAAATCCGCCAGAGATTCCTGGTCAAACCGCTTCCGAGGCTGGTTCAGCCCGGGCTCCACCTGGGAAATGGGAAGCTGAACCGCGCCGGCCTCTTGGTTTTGAAGGGCGGCGTCTCCCATCAGGGCGCCCAATCCCCGGCCTAAGCCGCCTTTGACTTTTGCCATGGATGTCCTTCCTTTCATGTGTGTTTATGATGTTTCACGTGAAACATCAGGATTTGTTTTTGTTGTGAAACTCTTCTGCCAGGGCCTCATAGGCCTCTGCACCCCGGGACCACTTGTCGTAGGCCAGCACCGGCTTGCCGTGGCTGGGGGCCTCGGACAGCCGCACGTTGCGGGGGATGACGCTGGCATACACCTTGCCGGGAAAGTACCGCTTGACCTCCTCGGCCACCTGCATGGACAGGTTGGTGCGCCCGTCGTACATGGTGAGCACCACCCCCTCCAGATCCAGGCTGGGGTTCAGGGAGCGCTTGGCCAGGCGCACGGTATACATCAGGTCGCTGAGGCCCTCCAGGGCGTAGTACTCGCACTGGACCGGCACCAGCAGGGTGTCGGCGGCGCACAGGGAGTCCAGGGTGAGCAGTTCCAGGGAGGGGGGACAGTCGATGAAGATGTAGTCGTAGCGGTCCTTGACCTCTTCCAGGGCATCTTTCAGCCGGTATTCCCGCCGCTCCATGGCGATGAGCTCCACGGTGGCCCCGGACAGGGCCTTGTTGGAGGGCACCACGTCCGCCCAGGTGGTGGACACAATAGCCTTGGACATGGGGGCGTTGCCCAGCAGCACGTCATAGACATTGGGGGAGTGGGACTTGTCCACGCCAAACCCGGAGGTGGCGTTGCCCTGGGGGTCGAAGTCGCACACCAGCACCTTCAGGCCCTGTTGGCCCAGGGCTGCGGCCAGGTTGACACAGGTGGTGGTCTTTCCCACACCGCCCTTTTGGTTGACGATGGCAATGGTTTTTGACATAACACAACCCGCCTTTATTTATTTCAAAGGATAAACAGAACTGATTTTGATTATACCTTTTTATGATAAATATTTCAACTACCACAGTGTAAGAAAAAATGGATGTTTCACGTGAAACAAGTAAAATCTTTTCGTTGAATGGGCAGAGGGCTGGTACTTCTCTAATTTGTCTGGCGCAGGCTTGCCAGCCTGGCAAGGGGACGCGCTGGCGCTGGTGAGGACGCGCTGGCGCTGGGCCCGATTTCTTAGCGATAAGAAATCGGGGAAAGAATCGCCAAAGGAGGGGGAAGGCCCCGCCTTTGGTGGTCTTTGGTTCCTTTCTGGCAGCAGAAAGGAACCCTCAGCGGAGCGCGTCCCCCTGCCAGGTTGGCAGGTCGATTCCAGAAAAGCGGTAGAGGGACAAACCCTCTCCCAGAGGGAGAACAGGGAGCCATGATAAAAAATGCCGTCCCGGAAAAAGACCGGGACGACGTTTTGCTTACTCTGAATTTTTACGGATGTGGATGGTCACCTTCACCCCGTCCTCCACTTCCTCCTTGGTGTACTGGGTGTGCAGCCCCGAGGCCTCCATGAGGCTGACGGAGCGGCGGAGGGTGTTGAAAAACAGCCGCACATCCTTGATGCGCAGAATGGGGGAGGCGGTCTGCTTCTTCTCGGTGTCCTGGCACAGCTTGGCGATGTAGGCCTCCGACTGGGCCACCGTCAGGTTGTGGCGCACCATGTACTGGGCGGCCTTGCGCTGGGCCTCCCCGCCCTCCAGCTTTAGCAGGGTCCGGGCGTGGCGCTCGGTGAGCTGGGCCTGGCGGAGGATGTCGATGACGTCGGGGGGCAGCTTCAAAAGCCGCAGCTTGTTGGCCACTGCCGACTGGCTCTTGCCCACCCGCCGGGCCACCTCGTCCTGGGACAGGTGATAGATGGTGATGAGGCGGCGCAGGGCAATGGCCTCCTCCCACACGTCCAAGTCCCGGCGCTGGATGTTTTCCACCAGGGCCAGCAGGGAGGAGGTCTCCGCATCCGTCTGCACCACCAGGCAGGGCACCGTGGTCATCCCCGCCATCTGAGCTGCCCGCAGCCGCCGCTCCCCGGAGATCAGCTCCCAGCCGTCCCCCACCTTGCGCACCGTCAGGGGCTGTAAAATGCCCAGCTGGGAGATGGAGTGGGACAGCTCCTGCAACTCCGCCTGAGAGAAGATGCTCCTGGGTTGGTTGGGGTTGGGCTGAATGCTCTCCACCGGCAGGGACATGACCTGCCGCTTATCCTTCAAAAAAAGCGCCATTCCTCATCTGCCTCCTAAGGAAACACAGGTTTCCCGGTATTTTTCCACATTGTAGCACGAAGCTGTGGAAAAATTCTGTCGGAGAAAGGGATGGGGAATGGCGGAAGAAGGATCTTTTTTGTCAGGCTCGCAAAAAGCCCTTGCCGAAGATCTCGCTGGAGTTGGTGATGAGCATAAAGGCGTGGGGGTCCACGCTCTTCAGGTGGCGGCGCAGCGCCACCGCCTGAACCCGGGAGAGGGCGGTGAGGATCACCCACTTGTCCTGGTGGGTGTAGGCGCCCTCACCCTTCCAGAATGTGGCAGAGCGGTGGAGGGTGTTGGTGATGTAGTCGCACACCTCTTTGGGGCAGGTGGTGACCAGAATGAAGCTCTTCTTCCGGTTAAGCGACTCGATCACCGAGTCCACCAGCACCGATTTCAGCACCAGGCCCAACACGGAGAACAGGCCGGTCTCCACATCGATGAGCACCAGGGTGGAGGCGGCAATGAGCACGTCCGCGTAGAGCAGGGCCATGCCGATGTCCAGGCTGGTAAACTTTTTCAAAATCATGGCCAGAATATCGGTGCCGCCGGTGGAGCCCTGGGTGTTAAAGAGGATGGCGGAGCCCAGAGCGGGGAGGATGACGCCGAAGAACAGCTCCAACAGCTTCTCATCCGTCAGAGTGCCGGACAGGGGGACCAGCCACTCCAAACCGGCCAGCATTCCGGAGAAGAGAAGGGAGCAGTAGATGGTGCGCACCCCGAACCCCCGGTTGAGAAAGAGAAAGCCCAGAAAGAGAAAGAGCACATTGATGACCGAGGCGAAGAGGGAGGAGCTGATGGCGGGGAAAATGGAGGAGAGAATGACGGCGATGCCGGTGACGCCGCCGGTGGAGAACTGGTTGGGAAATTTGAAAAAATAGGTACCGATGGCCACCAGGGCGGTGCCCAGAGTGAGCAGGGAGTAATCCACCAGAAATTGTTTTGCTTTCAATTGGGTATGTACCCCTTTCCGTCCAAAAATTTGGGTCAAAATGGAACTTTTTCTACAAAATGTTGACGAGATTTCTAAAGTGTAAATATTGTACCAGAAATAATACTTGACAGCAAGGAAGATATGTGCAAAAAATAGAATGGAACAATGGGAGATTTTTTGTTAAAATATCAGGTATCTTATTTCTATACCGGAGAACGCCGGGCAGCTGAGAAGAGGGGAGCGAGGAGCGGTGAAACTGTTGGAGCAGCGCATTCTGGAAGACGGGGTCATGGAGGGCGAGGACGTATTAAAGGTGGACAGCTTCCTCAACCATCAAATGGACGTGGCTCTCTTTGCGGAGATGGGCAAGGAGTGGGCCCGGCTGTTTGCCCAGGACAACGTGACCAAGATCCTCACCATTGAGGCCTCCGGCATAGGCATTGCCTGCGTGGTGGCCCAGCAATTCGGCGTCCCGGTGCTCTTTGCCAAGAAGAACAAGACCAAGAACATTGCCGGAGAGGTGTACTCCGCCCAGGTGGAGTCCTTCACCCACGGCCGGGTGTATGACATCATCGTGTCCAAGAAGTTTTTGGGCCCCGGGGATCGGGTGCTCCTCATTGACGACTTCCTGGCCAACGGCGCGGCTCTCCAGGGGCTCATCAAGCTGGTGCGGGATTCCGGCGCCACCCTGGTGGGGGCCGGCATCGCTGTGGAGAAGGCCTTCCAGCCCGGCGGTGAGCTGATCCGCTCCATGGGGGTGCGGGTGGAGTCTCTGGCCCGCATCAAGTCCATGAGCTCCAAAGGCATTGAATTTTGCTAAAGCTGGTTGAAAAAGGAACGGTCAACCCCTCAGTCAGCCTGACGGCTGACAGCTCCCCTTGCACAGGGGAGCCGAAGGGCAGTGCCGCACCCAGAGCCTCCCTTGTGTAAAGGGAGGTGGCCCGGCGTGAGCCGGGGCGGAGGGATTGACACCGTTGATTCGGATTTCAGAAAAGGGACACCCTTTTTTTGAAATAAATTAGGATAGGATATTTTTAAGGAGGAAAGAAACCCATGAAAAAGCGTATTCTTGCCCTGGTTCTGGCCGGTGTGATGGCGCTGGGTCTGGCCGCCTGCTCCGGCAACACCGGCAGCACCGCCAGCGAGAACCCCCAGAGCTCCACGTCCGGCACCGCCGACAGCGACTTCAAGGTCGGCGCCATCTATATCAACAAGAAGAGCGACACCGCCGGCTACACCTACGCCCACCACAAGGGCATCACCAAGGCCATGGAGGAGCTGGGCCTGGACGTGGACACCCAGCTGGTCATCGTAGACGAGGTGCAGGAGAACTATGACGAGGTCTCCGCCGCTGTGGACAACCTGGTGGGCGAGGGCTGCGACATCATCTTTGGCATCTCCTTCGGCTATCTGGACGCCATGAACGACAAGGCCGCTGAGTACCCCGAGGTGATCTTCTCTCACGCCACCGGCTATCTGTCCAACGACACCAACTTCAACAACTACTTCGGCCGCATCTATCAGGCCCGCTACCTCACCGGCGTGGCCGCTGGTTTGAAGAGCCTGGAGACCGGCAACAATAATGTGGGCTACGTCTCCGCCTACGGCACCGAGTACGCCGAGACCTGCTCCGGCATCAACGGCTTCACCCTGGGTGTGCAGTCGGTGAACCCCAACGCCACCGTGTACGTCAAGGAGCTGGGCGCCTGGAGCGATGAGCAGAACGAGTACGCCTTTGCCGAGGAGCTCATCAACAGCTATGACTGCGGTGTCATCGCCCAGCACTGCGACTCCGCTCAGCCTCAGATCGCCGCGGAGAAGGCCGGTGTGTTCGGCTGCGGCTACAACTCCGACATGACTGTGGACGCCCCCAAAGCCCACCTGACTGCCGCTGTGTGGAACTGGGACGTGTACTACAAGACCGCCATGGAGACCGCCATGTCCTGCGGCGGCGCGGAGAACTTTGTCACTGCCATGGGCGGCCCCGCCTACTACGCCGGCCTGACCGAGGGCCTGGTGGGTGTGTCTGAGCTCAGCGACAACTGCGCCCCCAACACCCAGGCCTACCTGGATGCGGTCATCGAGCTCATCGCCTCCGGTGAGTGGGACGTGTTCTCCGGCGTGAAGCTGTCCTACACCCTCAACGACGACGGCACCGTCACCGTGAACAAGACCGACTCCGCCCTCAAGACCAACGACGGCACCGAGATCGTGCCCGCCGGCGGCAAGAGCGTGGAGGACTCCGTCATCACTGGCACCATGAACTACTTCGTGGAGGGCGTGAAGGTGGGCTAAGCCCCCGGCAACTCCCCCAAGCAAGACCCGACTTCATCCGGGCCGGCCGGTTAAATCCGGCAGGCCCGGATTTTGATTTTGTAGAGCTGAGAGGGCTGTGCCCTTTGGCTCCCTTGTGTAAAGGGAGCTGTCAGCCGCAAGGCTGACTGAGGGATTGTAGACGCAGGGGAGCGGTTGGGCAGATCAAATAGGAGACCCCGTCCCGTCAATCCCTCCGTCACCGCCTGACGGCGGTGCCACCTCCCTTTACACAAGGGAGGCTTTTCCCGGGGCGCAAACAGGAAAGTTTGTTTTTTCCTGGTTCCCACCCCGCTGGTGGGGAATGGGAAAAAGCGAACTTCATTCAAGAGAGAAGGAGGATGATTTCATGGCAGAAGAGTATGCCGTGGAACTTCGTGGCATCACCAAGACCTTCGGCCCGGTGGTGGCCAACCACAACGTCAACCTGACCCTCCGAAAAGGGGAGATCCTCTCCCTGTTGGGGGAGAACGGCTCGGGCAAGACCACCCTGATGAATATGCTCTCCGGCATCTACACCCCGGACAGCGGCACCATCCTGGTGGACGGCCAGCCCGTCACCATTTCCTCCCCCCAGGACGCCAAACGCCTGGGCATCGGCATGGTGCACCAGCACTTTAAGCTGGTGGACGTGTTCTCCGCCGCCGACAACATCTGGATGGGCGCTCAGGAGGCGGGGGTGGTGCTGAAAAAGGACCGGTACCAGAAGATCGAGGAGATGGCCAAAAAGTTCGGCTTTGACCTGGACCCCCGCAAACAGGTGTGCAACATGGCCGTGTCGGAAAAGCAGACCCTGGAGATCATCAAGGTGCTCTACTACGGGGCCAAGGTCATCATCCTGGACGAGCCCACCGCCGTGCTCACCGTGCAGGAGATCGACAAGCTCTTCGGCGTGCTGCGGCGCATGAAGGAGCAGGGCCACTCCATCATCATCATCACCCACAAGCTCAACGAGGTTATGGACATCTCCGATCGGGTGGCCATTCTCCGCAAGGGGGAATACATCACCACCGTGGACACCAAGGATACCAACGAGCAGGAGCTCACCGAGTGGATGGTGGGCCACAAGATCGATTTGAACATTGAGCGGCCCCAGGTGGAAAAGCTCAAGCCGCTGCTGGAGATCCGGGACCTGACCATCCGCAGCGACGAGGGCAACGTGGCCATCGACCACGTCAGCTTCTACATCCGGGGCGGTGAGATGCTGGGGGTGGCGGGCATCGCCGGATGCGGCCAGAAGGAGCTGTGCGAGGCCATTGCGGGTCTGCGCCCCATCGAGTCGGGCAAGATGATCCACAAGGGGGAGAACATTGTGGGCCTTTCCCCCAAGGAGATCCTGGCCAAGGGCATCTCCATGTCCTTCATCCCCGAGGACCGGCTGGGCATGGGCCTGGCCCCCTCCATGTCCATCACGGACAACATGATTTTGAAAAACTACGCCGACACCAAAGGCCCCTTTGTGGACCGCAAGGCGGGCCGGGAGGACGCCCAGCGGGTCATCGACGAGCTGGGTGTGGTCACCCCCTCCACCGAGACCCCGGTGCGCCGCCTCTCCGGCGGCAACGTGCAGAAGGTGCTGCTGGGCCGGGAGATCAAGGCAGGGCCCAACGTCATCGTCACCGCCTACCCGGTGCGCGGCCTGGACATCAACTCCTCCTATGCCATTTACAACATCCTCAATGAGCAGAAGAAGAGCGGGGTGGGCATCCTCTTTGTGGGGGAGGACCTGGACGTGATGATGGCCCTGTGTGACAAGATCCTGGTGCTCTGCCACGGCAAGGTCATGGGCGTGGTCCACGCCCACAAGACCACCAAGGAGGAGCTGGGCCTGATGATGACGGGCAGCCTGGATCTGACCCACAAGTACGAGGACAAGCCCGCCGGCTACGCCGCCGACAGCCTGTTTGAAGAGGAAGGGGAGGGGAAGTAAGGAATGCGCGTTCATGTGGTCAAGCGGGACGACTGCCCGCTTTGGAAAAAGATCCTCCTCTATGTGGGAGCGGTGGCCCTGGCCCTGGTGTTGGGGGGGCTGGTGCTGCTGGCCATGGGGGTCAACCCCCTGGAGTACTACTTCAAGATGTTCACCATGGGCATGGTGGGCAACAAGATCGCCTATAAGGCGGCGGAAAACTACCTGAAAATCCTGGTGCCCCTCATCCTCACCGCCCTGGGACTGTCCCTGGCCTTCAAGATGAAGTTCTGGAACATCGGCGGCGAGGGCCAGTTCATTGTGGGCGCCATTGCCGCCACCGCCGTGGCCTTCCAGCTGGGGCCGGTGCTGCCCGCCCCCCTGGTGCTGCTGCTCATGTGCGTGGCCGCCATGGCAGCCGCCGGGCTGCTGGGCCTGTTCGTGGCCGCCCTGAAGGTGAAGTTCGGCACCAACGAGACCCTGCTCACCCTGATGCTCAACTACGTGGCCCTGTATTTCCTTACCTTCCTGGGGGAGACCAAGGCCGACTGGAACTTCTTCCTCAATCCCCAGTCCGCCCGGCCCACCTTCGCCAGCTTTGCCTCCATGGTGTCCTTCCCCAAGATCCTGCTGGGCAAGTTCGGGCTGAACATCTGCGTCATCCTCACCGTGGTCATCGGTGTGCTGGTGTACATCTACCTCAAGCGTACCAAGCAGGGCTATGAGATCGCCGTGGTGGGCGACTCCATGGGCACCGCCCGGTATGCGGGCATGAAGGTCAGCGCCATTGTGCTGCGCACCGTGTTTCTCTCCGCCTGCCTCATCGGCCTGGCTGCCGCCTGCAAGGTGGGCACTGCCGGCATCCTGTCCACCTCCTTCACCGACGATGTGGGCTGGACGGGCATCATCGTGGCCTGGCTGGCCAAGCTGAGCACCGTGGGCATCTTCGTGGTGTCCGCCCTCATCGGGGTGCTGCAATACGGCTCCACCGCCGCGGCCGCCACCTTTGCCGCCGTAGACTCCAGCTTTTCCGATATGCTCCAGGGCGTGATTTTGTTCCTGGTGCTGGCTGCGGATTTCTACACACGCTTCCGCGTGGTCATTGTCAAAAAGGAGGTGGAGCGCCATGGATGATAAGCTGAACATTGTCACCACATTCCTCCACAACATCATTGTCTACAACATCCCCCTGCTCTACGGCACCGTGGGGGAGATCACCATTGAGAAGTCGGGCAGCCTGAACCTGGGGGTAGAGGGCACCATGGCCGTGGGCGCCATCTTCGGCTACCTGGTGGGCTGCTACGCCAACTCCATGTTGGTGGGCATCCTGATGGCCTTCCTCACCGCCGCCCTGTGCGGCCTCATCTTCGCCGTGCTCACCGTCACCCTCCAGGCCAACCAGAACATCACCGGCCTGACCATCACCACCTTTGGTGTGGGCGTGTTCTTCTTCGTGGGCAACGGCGTCAAGGCGGTGAGCTGGCCCGCCATGAACAACTACCCCGCCATCCAAAGCGGCTTTGCCAACCTGCCCATCCCCGGCCTGTCCAAAATCCCCGTGCTGGGGGAGGTGCTCTTTGACCACAACCTCCTGGTGTATCTGGGGGTGGTCATCGCCCTGGTCATGTGGTGGTACCTGAAGTACACCCGCACGGGGCTGCGCCTGCGGGCCGTGGGGGAGAACCCCGCCGCCGCCGACTCGGTGGGCATCAACGTGCGCCGCTACAAGTACCTGCACATCTGCCTGGGCTCCGGCATCATGGGCATTGGCGGGTACTACATGGGCCTGAACATGAACGGCTCCCTGTCCTCCAGCTGCTGGACCAACGGCTATGGCTGGATCGCCGTGGCCCTGGTCATCTTCGCCAACTGGAGCCCCGCCTTTGCCATTGTGGGCACCGTGGTGTTCGGCTTCTTCAACACCCTGCGGGTGTCCGGCTCCTCCCTGGCCATGGCCTTCCCCGGCCCCCTGGGCTGGCTGGCGGGGGTGCCCTCCCAGCTCTACCAGGCGCTGCCCTTCCTCATCACCGCCCTGGTGCTCATCTTCACCTCGGTGAAAAAGAGCAAGCACAGCGGCCAGCCCGCGGGCCTGGGCCTGAACTATTTCAGAGAAGAACGGTAACACAACAACTTCCACCACGCCCTCCTTCGGGAGGGTGGGGTGGAAGTTGTGCCTTTGAGGAGGGAATACTTATGAAATGGACGTGGAAACGAACCCTGGCGGCGGTCTGCGCTGGGGTGTGCGTGGCCGGGTGTGCCGCCTACTGGCTTGGGAAATCCTCTGATACCATACGCTCCGGGGTGGAGGTGGATGCCCTCACCGGCCAGCAGGAGGAGAACCTGTACAAGCTGGGCAAGGTGTGGGGGTATGTGAAGTACCGCCACCCGGCGGTGGTGGCCGGGGAGGTGGACTGGGACCAGGCCCTCTTTGAGGCGCTGCCCCCGGTGCTGGAGGCTGCCGGCGGGGAGGAGGCCAACCAGGCCCTGGTCCAGTGGCTGGAGGAGTACCCCGTGCCCGACACAGAGGGACAGGAAGCGCCCCAGGGGGTAGAGGGCGTGGAGGGGGTGGAGATCGTGGTCACCCCCGACGACGAGTGGACCCAGGATGAGACGTGGCTGGGCCAGGAGCTCTCCCAATATCTCACTCAGCTGGGAAAACAGCCGGTGCAGGCCGGGGCAGAGGGGTATGCCGCCTTTGTGGACGGAGACCCCAGGGTGAAATTTGACCGGGAGTCGTCGGAGGACTTTGACCCCCGGGACGACGGGGTGAAGCTGCTGGGGCTGTTCCGGTTCTGGAACGCATTCCAATACTTCTCCCCCTATGTGTCCCTCACCGACCAGGATTGGGACACGGTGCTCCGGGAGGGCATCCGGCCCATGGTGGAGACCAGGACCATAAGAGACTACGTGCTGGCCCTGGCCCAGGTCACCGCCCAGACCGGGGACAACCACGTGTACCTCCTGGGCTCCTCCAGCGCATGGGTCAACCAGTACGGGGCCTACTATCTGCCGTGCAGCCTGACCCTTGCCCAGGGGCAGCTGGTGGTGGCCCAGACCCAGGGGGAGGACACGGGGCTTCAGCGGGGAGACGTGCTGGTGGAAGTGGACGGCACCACCGTGGAGCAGCGCCTGACCCAGCTGCGCCGGTACTTTGTCTTTTCCCGGGAGGACGCCTATCTCAATCAGATTGCATACCAGCTGGTGCAAACCAAGGAGTCCACCGCCCAGGTGACCGTGCTGCGGGACGGGGCAGAGGTATCGCTCCAGGTGGACACCACCAAGGAAACCTATGAGGCCCAAAACCCCTATGAGACGGGGGTGTTGGAGGGGGAGAACATCGGCTACCTGGACCCCTCCGCCCTCACCAGCCAGGAGCAGCTGGAGGGGTGGATGGAGCAGGTGCAGGGCACCGACGGTCTGATCTTAGACCTGCGCTACTATCCTGCGTTTCCCGTGGCCTATATCCTGGGGGAGGCCCTCATCCCCCAGCCCACCGAGTTTGCCCGCATGGCGTTCCCTGACCCCACCGCCCCGGGGCAGTTCTACACCCTGGAGGGGGTGAATCGCTGCGGCAAGGGCTGGATGGCCCAGACGGGCCAGGGGGACCAGGACTACCCCGCCTATTCCGGCAAAGTGGTGATCTTGATCGACCAGACCAGCCAGAGCCAGAGCGAGTACACCACCATGGCCCTGCGGCAATGTCCCCAGGCGGTGGTGGTGGGCACACCATCCGTGGGCGCGGACGGGGATGTGGCCATGCTGCCCCTGCCCGGGGGGCTGATGGCCACCTTCAGCGGCCTGGGGGTGTACACCCCGGAGGGGGGGCAGACCCAGCGGGTGGGGGTGCAGCCCGACGTGTGGTGCCAGCCCACCCTGGAGGGCATTCAGGCCGGCCGGGACGAGCTGGTGGAAAAGGCTGTTTCGCTCATTCGAGCGGACGAGGGATAGACAAAAAACTTCCACACCCTTCTTTCCGGGTGTGGAAGTTTTTTGTGTCCAAAGGCTCCCTTGTGGGAGGAAAGCAGGGTCTGGCCTGCCAGCCTGGCGGGACGCTCCGCTGGGGGGTCTATTTTTGACCGGCCAAAAATAGACGAAAAAGCCGCTTAGGGCGTTCCCCCCTAAGGACCCCCCTTAGGGTACCAGGCTGGAACTGCGTCAAGTCTCCCTTCGGCCCGTTACCCTTGCTGTGGCCCCTGGTACTGCCACCACACCAGGCCACCCTGGGCAGCTGGCCCTATGGCTGGGCGGTTTTCATGTCCGGGCCTACCATGGAAAAGCGGCGTTCCCGCCGCCGGGAGCCAGGCCATCGGCAGCTGGAAACAGCTGCTTTACCAGGGTAAGGCCCTGGGGGTAGAAGCATACGCCAGCAGAGGAGCAGGCGCTCCCAATAGAATTACCATGCCATCTATGTGACCCCACCGGGCCAAGGGCCGAAAATCACCCTGACGCAGGTGCAGCCTTGTACCGGCGGGGTGGATTCCACAAGGAGGGGGAAGGCCCCTCCTTTGGCGATTCTTTGGTGGCTTTCTCATCGCTGAGAAAGCCACCCAGCGGAGCGTCCCCACCCAGGCCGGTGTACATCTCCAGACAAATCGGAGAAGAACGAGCTCTCTGGAAAAGAGAACAACAAAAACCCCGGAGCCGCTTGCAAAGCTCCGGGGTTTTTAGAAGGATGGAGGATAGAATGAAAAAGAAAGGATATCTCTTGCAAGTGTTATGATACGAAACAGTCGTTACAAAAGTTTGCGTAGAATTGTTACAAAAGTATTAAATCATGAAAAACCTGTGTAAAGTCACCGTAACTTGGAAAAAAACTCCTCCAAAATGCCCCGGCACTCCTCCTCCAACAGCCCGCCATAGATCCGGGGATGGTGGTTGAACCGCTCCTCAAAGAGGTTGAGCACCGACCCGCAGCATCCGGACTTGTCCTCTTTCGCCCCGTAGCGCACGCAGGCGATGCGGGCATTGATGATGGCCCCGGCGCACATGGGGCAGGGCTCCAGGGTCACATAGAGGGTGCAGCCGGACAGCCGCCAGGAGCCCAGGGCGGTGCAGGCCATATTGATGGCCTCCACCTCCGCGTGGGCGGTGGCCCGGCCCTCCGCCTCCCGGCGGTTGCGGCCCCGGCCAATGATCTCCCCCTGGGGGGAGACGATGACGCACCCCACAGGCACGTCCCCCTGGGGGATGCAGGCCCGGGCCTCCTTCAGGGCCTCACCCATATACTCCTGGTGGGTCATCACTGGTCGGTGAGGATGGTGATGGAGGTGATGACCGGCTGCTGGTCGGCGGGGATGGTGCCGTTGCCGTCGGTGGGCTGGGCGGCCTCACAGACCGCGTCCACCACATCCATGCCGTCGGTGACATAGCCAAACACCGCATAGTCCCCGTCCCAGAAGGTGGCGTCCTGCTGGACGATGAAGAACTGAGAGCTGGCGGAGTTGGGGTCGT
The DNA here is from genome assembly GCA_018715985.1 of Candidatus Enterenecus avicola. GTDB lineage: Bacteria > Bacillota > Clostridia > Oscillospirales > Oscillospiraceae > Enterenecus > Enterenecus avicola. The sequence goes on along the minus strand of DVKO01000068.1, from coordinate 392 downwards.
TGGAACGGGCCATGGAGATGGCGCCCCGGGTGTGGGAGAGGGGGTTGTCGTAGCCATTGGAGGAGAACTCGCCCACGATCTCATGCTCCGAGCCGCCGTAGCCGGTGCCCTCAGGGTCGCCGCCCTGCATCATAGAGCCCTCGATGATGCGGTGGAAGGTGAGGCCGTCATAGAAGCCGCTCTCCGCCAGCTCCACGAAGTTGGCGCAGGTGATGGGGGCGGCGGACTGGTCCAGCTCCACGGTGATGGTGCCGTAGTCCTTCACGTCGATGCGGGCGGTGTAGGTCACGTCCTCTTCCAGAGCGGGGGGCGTGTAGCTCTCAGCGCTGGTGGTGGCGGTGGGATTGGCAGAGTTCTGGGCCCCGGAGGTGGTGGAGGGCGCCTTCTGGGTC
>DVKO01000067.1 GCA_018715985.1 Candidatus Enterenecus avicola | reverse complement strand
CCACCGCCCCCGACGGCATCATCCCCAGCACCCTGAAGGCGGGCACCTCAGCGGCCTACTGTACGTATGGCAATGTCACCGTATACAATCACACCGACTACACCCTGGACGTGAAGGCCCTGCTGGAGGCCGCTCCCAAGCTCACCCCCGCCCAGGACGGCCCGGACATTCTCATCTATCATTCCCACGCCACCGAGGCCTATACCATGGATGGCACCGACGTCTATGAGGAGAGCGACAGCTACCGCACTCTGAACACGGAGCAAAACATGGTGCGCATCGGCACCGAAATGACCAAGATCCTGGAGGCGTCGGGGCTGGAGGTCATCCACGACACCACCCTCTACGACTACCCCGACTACAACGACGCTTACAACCGCTCCTCCCAGGCCGTCAAGGAGATTTTGGACCAATACCCCTCCATCCGCCTGGTCATCGACGTGCACCGGGACGCCCTGGTGGCCAGCGACGGCACCATCTACAAGACCGTGGCGGGCACCGTGGACAACTGCGCCCAGGTGATGATGGTCATGGGCACCGACGCCCTGGGCCAGACCCACCCCAACTGGCGGGTCAACCTGTCCCTGGCCACCTCCATCCAGAAGGCCCTGGCGGATAAGTGGTCCACCCTGGCCCGGCCCATCGTGCTGCGCACCTCCCGGTTCAACCAGCACTACTCCACCGGCTGCCTGCTGGTGGAGGTGGGCAGCCACGGCAACACCCTCCAGGAGGCCATCACCGCCGCCCGGCTGTACGCCCGCACCATTGCGGACTTATTCCAGACCCAATAATCAAAATAAGAAGGTGGAAGTGGTCTTTTACAGTCCGCTTCCACCGTTTTCTTTTCCTTTTGTCTTCCTGGCGAGGGGGGACGCGCTGGCGCTGGGGGTGTCTTTTGCTCGGTCAAAAGAAACCAAAACCCGCTTAGGGCGTTCCCGCCGCCGGATGTCTGGTGCCCAGTGACTGCCAGACTGAAAGCCTCCCTTGAGTCAAGGGAGGTGGCCCGGTGCAAGCCGGGTGGTCGGGATTGTCTGCTGCCTGGGTGGCGTCAACCCCTCAGTCAGCCCTACGGGCTGCCAGCTCCCCTTACACAGGGGAGCCATTGGCGATGCCCTGCCCCTCTCCTCAAAACACCACCTGCACCAGCACCATATAGAAGATGGTGCCCCCCAGGATGGAGAGCATATTGTTGCGCTTCCACAGGTGCAGCCCCACCACAGCCCCGCAGGCCAACAGGGAGGGCAGCCACTGGGCGGTGCTCTCAAAGCCCACCCCCTTCAGGCAGTACACAATGAGCATGGCAATGACCCCGGCGGGGAGGTATTTGCCCAGGTAGAGCACCACCCTGGGGGGCTTTTCCCCCCGGTCGAAGAGGAAAAAGGGCAGGGCCCGGGTGAGGAAGGTCACCACGGCCATGACGGCAATGGCAGCCGCCGTTTGGGCGATGCTCATGCCTTTCCCTCCTCTCGATCCAGATAGGGGCGCAGCAACAGCAGCCCCGCCACCAAAATGCCCAGGGCGGGGATGAGAAACTGTCCATTCTCCGCCCCCAGCCCCAGCAGGCACACCAGGGTGCCCCCGGCTCCCAGCAGCACCGGCAGGTGGTGGGAGGCCCCCTGCCACTGCTCCACCGCAATGACCAAAAACAGGGCGGTCATGGCAAAGTCAATGCCCTGGGTGTCGATGGTGATGAGGGCGCCCGCCACGGCGCCGATCACCGATCCGGCGATCCAATAGAGCTGATCCAGCAGGGCAATGGCAAAGTAAAAGTTCCGGCCCTCCACCCCCTCCGGCGGCTCCACCCCTGCCAGCAGGGCATAGGTCTCATCGGTGAGGGAGAACATCATGTACCACTTGCGCAGTCCCATGCCCCGAAACTTCTCCAGCATGGACAGCCCGTACACCAGGTGTCGAAAGTTGATGATGAGGGTGAGCAGCGCCACATCCGCCAGCGGGGCGGCGGAGGAGAGCAAACTCACCCCCAGATACTGCCCGCTGCCGGCGTAGATGGTCATAGACATCACCGCCGACCACAGCGGCACATACCCCGCCGCCGACATCATCCAGCCAAAGACGATGCCAATGGACAGATAGCCCATGAGCACAGGCACGGTGTAGGGGAATGCGGCGGCAACAGTTTTCCGGTCCATAGGGGGTCACTTCCTCGGGTAAACTCTTTTGTACAGTATTATACGAAAGCAGATGCAATTTGACAAGGGCAGTCTTCACACATTCTACCTTGTTTCTTTGCTCCATTTTCGCTATACTATTGGGGAATGACTGAGAGGAAGGTGCTTGCATGAAACAGCTGCTCTTTGTATACAACCCCACGGCAGGACGCCAGCGGGCCAGAACCATGCTGTCTGAAATCCTCACGGTATTTGCCCAGGAGGGGTACGAGATCACCGTGCGGCCCACCCTTGGCCCCGGAGACGCCACCCAGGTGGTGGCAGACACCGCCCAAAAGTTTGACCGTGTGGTGTGCTGCGGCGGTGACGGCACTCTCAACGAGACGGTGCGGGGCCTGCTCACCCTGCCCCAGGAGGGGCGGCCCATTTTGGGATACATCCCGGCAGGCACCACCAACGACTTCTCCCGCAACATCAATCTCCCCCGCTCCACCCAAGCCCTGGCCCGGGTGGCCTGCGGCGGGGTGCCCCGGGCCATTGACATCGGCCAGCTCAGCGACCGGCAATTTCTCTACATCGCCGCCTTCGGCCTGTTCACTGACGTGTCCTACTCCACCCCCCAGGCCTCCAAAAACCTGCTGGGCCACCTGGCCTATGTGCTGGAGGGGGCGGGGCGGCTGATGAACTTCCCCAGCTATCCAGTGAAGGTCACCACCGACCGGGGCCTGGAGATGGAGGGGGAGTTCCTCTACGGCATGGTGTCCAACACCGTGTCCATCGGCGGTCTGGTGAACCTGCCCCGGGAGCTGGTGCGTCTGGACGACGGGCAATTTGAGGGTCTGCTCATCCGCTCCCCCAGGACCGCCAAGGACTGGCAGTCCATTCTCACCGCCCTGACCACACAGAAGCTGCCCGAGGACGGCAGCGTGGTGGGCTTTACCTGCACCCAGGCCCACTTCACCAGCCCAAAGCCCCTGGCCTGGACGGTGGACGGGGAATTTGGCGGGGAGTACACCGAGTTGGACATTTCCAACCGCTCCCGGGCGCTCATCATCGCCTGCGGAAACTGATCGGGAAAACACCCACATATCCCTCCCAATGGGAGGGATATGTGGGTGTTTTCATCCAAGCACGGGCTCCTCTCTAACACCCTGCTTCACCCGCGACAATACCGTCACACCCAATTCCACAATATGCCGCTGAACTTCCCTCCTTAGCTGGGGAAGGATTTCCTTCTCCGCCTCTCGAT